>DNHM01000246.1 GCA_003485885.1 Acidimicrobiaceae bacterium | reverse complement strand
CTGGGTTCGTTCCAGTTGGCTTCGACGTCGGGGTGGTCGAGAAGAGCCCCGACCGTATTGCCCATCTCGAGGAAGAGCGTGGGGACGCTGGCGCGTTTCGATTCAAGTCGCATGAGATTCCGGTCCGAAAAGTGGAGGTTCAGTCGCTGGGATACCCACCAACGTAGTCATGCACACGACGCTGAAGGTGACGAGCGCGAACTTCTTGCTAGTGGCTGAGTGTCTGGTCCCGTTTTCGACTGGAACGAGAGCCTCTGATCTGAGCTGTTATGGCGGTTGCGTCTCGGCCGCCTGTTGCAGCGGTAGCAGACAAAAATCGGTCCGGCATGCCGAAGGGGCATACGCTGGCACTTGTGACTGATGGAACGGTTCGGGGCTGCTTTTCGAACGTGCCTCCGAACGGCTTTGCAGTTCGTCTTTCCGGGCATGCGAACAAAAATGCCGCCAGGCTCGCGGCACGAGCGCCAGACATCACGATCTGGGACGCATGTTCATCTCAGGCAGACGGTGGGTGGCTGCGGCATTAACCGCATATCCGTGTGAAGACGTACGAACAGCTCATTGCGATTTGTATCTCGACCGTCCTCGTCATGGCAGGTCAGGGCATCGTTAGCCCGATCCTGCCGCTGTATGCCGACAGCTTTGGTGTGTCGACGGCTCTTGTCGGGGCGACCGTGACCGCGTTTGGGCTTGCCCGGCTGTTGACCAATGTGCCAGCGGGGATGCTGGCGGATCGAAGCGGCAGGCGCAAGTTGCTGATTGGTGGACCGCTTGTGACTGCGTTCGGCATGTTCGGCTCGGGATTTGCGAACACCATTTGGATTCTCTTGGGTTTCCGATTCGTAGCCGGCCTGGGTTCGGCGCTGTACATGACAGGTGCCACGATCTATCTACTCGACATCGCCTCTGCTGAGCAACGCGGTCGATTCATCGCTGCGAACCAGGGAGCGCTGCTCGTCGGGGTTGGGTTCGGTCCAGCGCTCGGCGGGCTTATCGCCGATCGTTATGACCTGTCGATGCCGTTCTATGTGGTCGCGGTGGGTGGCGTGCTCACTGCGGTCTATAGCTTCTTCCGACTGCCCGAGACTCGAAGTGCTGAGCAGGCTCGTATCGCCCGTGATGTTGCTCCGGGCGATCAGCCGTCTCGGTGGGCGCTGCTGCGCTCGACCGACTTTCTCCTGGTCGGTTTAGTCACTATTGGTGTGTTCTCTGTGCGGGCAGGTGTGCGTCAGACATTGGTCCCTCTCCAGCTGAGCGATTCGTTTGGGCTGAAGGTCGATGAGTTGGGTTTGCTCTTTACTGCCCTTGGCCTGATTGGCGTTGTGCTGATTTGGCCTGCGGGATTAGCGACCGATCGATTCGGCCGCAAGACCATCATCGTGCCGACGGCCACCCTGATCGCTGTCGGTATTGGCATCGTCGCGGTTGCCGACACACTGCCGCTGTTCATCGTCGGCCTTACGATGTCGGCGGTTGGGTCGTCGATTACTGGACCAGCTCCGGCTGCCTATGTAGCGGATTTGGCTACCGAAGACCAGCGGGGTGCGGCGATGGGTTTGTACCGAACGTTTGGTGACATAGGAGTCGTTCTGTCTCCGGTGCTCAGCGGTCTATTGGCTGATGCGGTGTCGATCCCGTTCGCCATCGGCGTGAATGCGGTGTTCATCGGCCTAGCGGCTGTGGCGTTCTTAGTCTTTGCGGGTTCGAACACGTCGGACACCAGTCACTAACCTTTGGCGATGAAAGATGCTGTCGTTGTCGGCGCCGGGTTTGCTGGCCTCTATATGGTCCACAAGTTGCGGTCGCTCGGATGCACTGTGCAGGGTTTCGAAGCCGGTGCCAACGTGGGCGGGACCTGGTACTGGAACCGGTATCCAGGAGCGCGCTGCGATGTCGAGAGTATGGAGTACTCGTATCAATTCGATGCTGATCTTCAGCAAGAATGGACCTGGACCGAGCGGTACGCGCCACAACCCGAGATTCTCAGCTACATCAACCATGTTGCTGACCGACACGAGTTACGGCAACATTTCCAGTTCGACACCAGAGTTGTTGGCGCAAGCTACGACGAGGGCGGCGACTACTGGGTCGTTGCTGCCGACGACGGGAGCGAGGTCTCGGCTCGGTTCTTGATCATGGCAACCGGTTGCTTGTCGTCGACCAACACGCCAGATATTCCAGGCATCGAGGATTTCGCAGGCGAGGTTCTGCACACCGGGCGATGGCCGCACGAAGGCATTGATCTGACGCAGCGGCGGGTGGGGATCATCGGCACCGGTTCTTCGGGGGTCCAAGCGATTCCTGTTCTTGCCGAGCAGTCTGCCCATCTCACCGTCTTCCAGCGAACGGCGCAGTACACAATTCCGGCCCGTAACCGTGGACTCGAAGCCGATGAAATCGAGGCAGTGAAGTCCAGTTATCCAGAGTTTCGGGCAGGCAATAACGCCATGCCGGGTGCCTATGGGCTGCCGTATCAAGCCGAACGCGTGTCAGCGTTTGATCTGACCCCAGAGGAACGAGTCGAAGAGCTCGAGCGGCGGTGGCAGGTTGGTGGCACCACATTCATGTGGGCGTTTAGTGATGCAATCGTGGACCCAGCAGCAAACGAGGTTGTCGCCGAATTTGTTAGAGGCAAGATCCACGAGGTCGTGAGCGATCCAGAGACTGCCGACCTGCTGAGCCCCCATCACGTGATTGGTTGCAAACGGATCGTTATCGACACGAACTACTTCGAGACGTTCAACCGAGACGATGTGTCGCTCGTCGATGTGGGAACCACCCCGATCGCTGAGATCACCGCAACCGGCGTGCGGGTCGGGGGCCTGGTACACGAAGTCGACACGCTTGTCTTCGCCACAGGCTTCGATGCCATGACGGGCACGATCTTGCGAATGGACCTGCGGGGCAGGGGCGGGCGACCGCTGACCGACAGTTGGGCCGCTGGGCCTCGGACCTACCTGGGCCTTAGCGTGCCCGAGTTTCCGAACCTGTTCACCATCTCAGGTCCGGGCAGCCCGTCGGTGCTCACGAACATGGTCGCATCGATCGAGCAACACGTGGAATGGATCGCAGACTGCATCGACCACCTCCGTTCACATGGGCTCACCAGCATCGAAGCCACACCTGAGGCCGCGGATGCTTGGGTCGATCACGTCAACGCAGTCGCCGATCAAACGCTGTACCCATCATGTAACTCCTGGTATCTCGGAGCGAACGTGCCTGGCAAGACTCGGGTCTTCATGCCGTTGCCGGGTTTCCCGCCCTATGTCAAGAAATGTGAGCAGGTTGTGGCCAATGGTTACGACGGATTCCAGCTCGGCGCCGTGGGCTAGCCCCACAGGGGATCTCCAGGTGCAGCGGACCGAGGATGCCTTCGATCGCCTGATTCCGGGACTCAGCCGACCCTGGTGGGCGAGCAAACGCTGAATCCAATCCGACCGCAACGAGTCCTCGGTCTGCCAACCACACAGGTTGTGCCAGTCAGCGCAGTCGTTGGGGTAGATCGATCCAGTAGGTTGCGGCCATGACCATTGAGACGCACCTGTTCGAGCAGGTGGCTGATGCGGTCCGATCTCTGATGGCCGACGACGGGGCCACGCTGCACCTCCGGTCACACCGCCGAGGTGTCAAGGCTTGGTTCGGCCCCGAGACACCGACCCGAGCTCACTACGAGGCTCAGCTCATCCCTCGGCGTCATGTCGACGGCATCGATGGGATGGCTATCGAGGTCGGTTTCCATGCGGAACATAAGGATCCGGCTCACAATGAGCAGATCCTGCAGGAGCTCTTGGACCACGAAACCACGTGGCGACCAGCGCTGGGCGAGGAATCCGAGGCAGGCGTTTTCCTGGGGGCCGACAACTGGCGGCGGGTCTCCGACGTGTGGCTGGAACCTGACCTCGACGACCCTGACCTGGCTTTCGAGATGGCCGCACGATTGGTCGACTATTTGCACGCGATCGAGCCTGTACTGTCGCCGGGTGGATCAAACGCTTAACCCATCGTCACCTTTCGCTCATGCCTCGTTCGAGGGCAAGTATGCAGTGATAACCGGCGGTAGCCAGGGGCTTGGGTACGCAACCGCCGAGCTGATGAAGGCCAGGGGAGCGCGCACCTTGCTGCTGATCGGTCGCGACAGCGACAAAGGAAACCGAGCTGCGGCTCGGCTCACCGGCGAAGGGTGCCAAGCGCACTTTCACAGTGCTGACCTTGCGACCGTTGCGGGAACCGAGAGTGTCGTCGACGCAACCGAAACCTTGCTTGGTCGAGTCGACGTATTCGTGAACTGTGCCGCAGCGACTTGGCGGGGCAGCGTCTGGAACACGACACCCGCAATGTGGACCGAGATGTTGGCCATGAACGTGCAGATGCCGGGTGTTCTGGTCACTGCGTTCGCTCGGATCATGAAACGTGAAGGTATTCACGGTTCGATGGTGCTGATCAGCTCGATTGCACACCATGGTGGCAACTCGGTGTTGTGGCCGTATGCAACGTCGAAACATGCGCTCGAGGCGCTGGCCAAGAATGCGGCCTTTTCGCTGATGGCCGAGGGGATTCGGGTGAACATGTTAAATCCTGGCTGGATGGACACACCCGCTGAGCACGAGGTGCAGAAGCAGTTTCACGACGCACCAGAGGATTGGCTCAGCAGAGCGGAAGCCCAGCAGCCGTTCGGCAGGCTTCTTCAGCCCCAAGAAGTTGCCCGGGGCATCTGCTTTCTTGCCTCGGCCGAGTCAGGGATGATGACTGGCGCATCGATCGACTTCGATCAGACCATTCCGGGGACTGGCGATTTGCCTCGGGGTGAGACAGTGCCCGAACATTTTCCATGGCAAGACCGTTAGTCCGGTTCGAGCGGTTCGGCTGGATCCGCGATTTCGGCGGGGTGGACGACCAGTTGGTTGTACGGGATCACGACACCTGCCTCGTTCAAGGCATCGTTGACAGCCACGACAACCTGGCTCAATGCGACCTGCGATTCGAGGCGATCGCTGTAGTGCCAGAACCGCAAGCTGATTTCGATGCCGTGGGCACCGAAACCAGTGGCGAGTGCTTCGGCCGGCGGCAGGTTCTCGTCGTTCAGTGCGTCGCGGGTTGCCCGGCCGACCATGGCCAGGACTCTGGCCAGCTCACATCCGTAGGGAACCGTGATCGGCAGAATCGTGCGCCGCACTGGTTCGTGTGTCCAGTTGACCAGTGGTTGGCTCAGGACCTGTGCATTCGGAATATGGATGGACTCGCCGTCGTAACTGAGCAACACCGTGGACGTCGAGGTGATATCGAGCACCGTGCCTTCGAAGCTGTTGCTTAGGATCTGATCGCCTCGACGGAAGGGCCGCCGGGCTTGAAGCACCACAGATCCAACGATGTTGACCAACAACGGTTGAAGCCCAACCGCGATAAACAAGGCACCGATTCCGAAGGCGCCAAGTGCCGGTCCGAGCTCTACGTGGAGTGCTTCGAGGGTGTAGTAGGCCCCGGCAGAGAGAACGAGAGAGATCAGCAGCCGCCCGCCGAAATCGGTGAGTTCTGCGTGTTTGTCCTTCTTGCGGATGCGGCGTTTGGTGATCCGGCGGATCATGATCGCCAACAGAAGTGTGACGAGCGCAGTGGCGCCCGCAGTGATCCAGTCGCTGGCAGTGAGTTGTGCCGCGAAGAAGGGAGTCACGTGCGACATGGTAGGGCGAGAAGCGATATTCCTGTTGCACGTGAGGTTTGTAGAATACTGCTGTCATGAACCTTCGCTCCTACGTGGTGGTGACCGGTGCATACTGGGCGTTCACCGTGACAGACGGGGCGTTGCGGATGCTGGTCCTGTTGTACTTCCACGATTTGGGATACAGCCCGCTATCGCTCGCTCTACTGTTCCTGCTGTATGAGTTCTTTGGGGTATTCACCAATCTGATCGGCGGTTGGGTAGGCACCAACCATGGATTGAACCGCACGTTGGTTGCTGGCTTGGGGTTGCAGATCGCCGCGTTGCTGGTCTTGACGTTGCATGAGGCTGAATGGCGCGAATGGCTCGCTGTTGGTTGGGTGATGGGTGCTCAGGCATTGTCGGGTATCGCCAAGGATCTGACAAAGATGAGTGCCAAATCAGCGGTGAAGTTTGTTGCCCCCGACGGCAAGTTGTTTCGTCTGGTGGCCATCCTCACCGGTTCGAAGAATGCGCTTAAGGGCGTTGGTTTCTTCGTGGGTGCTGCCTTATTGGGATGGCTCGATTTTCGAGGAGCGCTTCTCTCGATGGCAGTGGCCCTGGGACTTGTGCTTGTTCTCGTCACGACGGCCCTTGATGATGTTGGTCGAACCACTATGCGGCCACCCCTGGCTTCTGTTCTCAAGAAGTCACCGGCGATCCAAAGGTTGTCTGCCGCCCGGTTCTTTCTGTTTGCATCCCGCGACATCTGGTTCGTAGTCGCTCTGCCGGTATTCCTCGACGACATGCTCGGTTGGTCCTACGAGGCCATTGGCGCGTTCCTGGCGTGTTGGGTCATCGGTTACGGACTGGTGCAGTCACTAGCCCCGCGCCTATTGGCATCGGTGGCGCACACGCCACAGGGCACCTTTGGGTTCTTGCCGCCTATGGCTGCCACCGCGATGTTTATCGCTGTGTCGGTGTGGACGAACGAGCTCCAAGCCTTGATCACCGTTGCCGGCCTGTTGGGGTTTGGCGTGATGTTCGCGCTGACGTCGTCGGTGCATTCGTATCTGGTGCTGGCCTATTCGACGAGCGAAGATGAAACGGCCCTCGATGTCGGCTTCTACTACTCGGCGAATGCCGCTGGTCGACTGGTAGGCACACTGCTTTCGGGCATGTTGTTCCTGATCGGCGGGTTTGGCGCAGCGCTGGTCGGCACGGCCGTATTCCTGGTGGCAGCGTTCATTATCTCGTTGGGGTTGCCGCCGGTGCCGAGTGATACGAACGACCGCGTCGATGTGGCAGTGCCCTAGATAGAGCCCTCAGCTAAGAACCGGTGCCCGCATTACCAACAGTTGACGAGCCGGGCCGGCATTGGCCACGTGGGCGGAGGAAGGGCCCGCATGGAGCTGCCCGAATTGTGGAAACACCACCAGTTCGTCGGCAGCGCACAGGCAATGGTCCGTCTCATTGTTTGCAAACCCGTCACGTTGCGCTGCTTCGAACATGATCGGCGCCATCGGTCGAAGCGGAGGGTGGCCAAGTGCCGCCGTTGCAACCCGGGGACCGGCGTGTTCGCCAACAATCGCCACCATCGAAACTGACTCGGCCGGCACGAACTGGTCATCGTCGAGGTGTGCGATACCTTCGAGTTCGTCTGTCGGGGTGAAGGAAGTAGTGATGTAGGCGTCGGCGCGAAGTTGGACCCCAACATCGGCTAGTGCTGAGCGGACGGTGATATTCATCCATTCGGCAATGGGTTGCCACGCCGATACGAATGGTTCGTTGTTGCTTGTCGCTGCGACGTCGACGGCTCCGGCAACAAACGTTTCGATGATTGTGTCATCAGCGGATAGACCGGTGGGCCAGCCTGGCCAGTCCGTGGTTTCCACACGAGCTGCACCGTGCTGGGCGATGAAGGTGTCGCCATCAGTCGTTGCTACGAAGTCGGCCTTTTGCGAACGAAGTATCCCTGCAAAGGTGTGGTCGAGAAGGCCAGGGACCGTGATCTCAACCATGGCCAACAGCAGTCGCGTCGGGAAACGGCTTGTCGCCAACCTGCGTTTGCAGTCGTTCGAGTTCATGCAGGAGTTC
>DNHM01000389.1:6499-7983 GCA_003485885.1 Acidimicrobiaceae bacterium | reverse complement strand
GCTACCGAGATCAGTGTTGCCGTAACCGGGTCGGAAGGCGTCATCTCGTTGACCGTCCGCGATGATGGCATAACGAACCCGTCGAACGGAGTGGGCTACGGGCTGCTGGGTATGGCCGAACGGGTCGAATTGCTGGGCGGCAGCTTCGCCGCCGGACCGGCCCCTGATCGAGGATGGCAGGTCGCCGCGACCATTCCCCGTAATGGAGGCCAATCATGAACCTGCGTGTGTTGGTCGCCGACGACCAGGAATTAGTCCGAACCGGGTTGTCCATGATCCTCGATGCTCAGCCCGGAATCGAAGTCGTGTCGCAGGTCGATAACGGACGCGATGCCGTCGAGCAAGCGTTGCGGCTGAGGCCTGATGTCTGCCTGCTCGACATCCGTATGCCGCAGCTGAACGGCATCGAGGCGACCAGGGCATTGGCCGGCCCCGACGTGGCCGAGCCAATGGCGGTTGTCGTGATCACCACCTTTGACCTCGACGAGTATGTGCACGGAGCACTACGTGCCGGAGCCCGCGGGTTTCTTCTCAAGGACGCCGGTCCCGAACTGCTGGCGCAAGCCATCCACGCAGCCGCCAGAGGGGACGCTCTCATCGCTCCGAGTATCACCGCCCGGTTATTGGCGAGCTTCGCTGCGTCGAGCCCAGCCGAACCGCAACAGCCAATCGAACCGCTGACCGGTCGTGAAGAAGAAGTACTGCTGACCGTCGCCAGCGGTCGCACCAATGCCGAGATCGCCGACGAGCTGTACATCAGCCTGAGCACCGTCAAAACCCATCTGGCCAGCTTGATGTCCAAGCTCGGCGTGCGCAACCGGGTCGAGATAGCCATATGGGCCTACGAAACCGGCCGAGTCCGCTGAGCCCAGTCCGCTAACCCCGAGCCATCGAGAAGAACTCGTCGTTGGGGCGAATCGACGCCAGGTTGGCCAGCCGGTTCGACATAGCGAAGAACGCGGCGATTGCGCCGATGTCCCAGATCTCGTCGTCGGTGAACCCGTTCTCTCGCATGACATCCAGATGTGCGTCGGAGACGGTTGCCGAATCATGGGCCACCTTGAGGGCGAACTCAACGATGTACTGCTCTCGATCCGACAGGTCGGCCTTGGCCGGATTGATGGCCAGCTGATCCGAAATCAGAGGGTTCTTGGCTCGAATACGCAAGATGGCACCGTGGGCAACGACGCAATACAGGCAGCCGTTGGTCGCGCTGGTGGCCACAACGATCATTTCCCGCTCGGCTTTCGACAGGCCGTCTGACTTGTCCATCAACGCGTCATGGGCGGCGAAGAACGCTCGGAACTCATCGGGGCGATGGGCCAAGGCAAGGAAGACGTTGGGCACGAAACCTGACTTCTCCTGCACGGATTCGATCATCTCGCGAATGTCTGCGGGCAGGTCTTCCAGCGCAGGGACAGGAAACCGGGAAATAGCGTGATCACTCATGATCAGCAACCTACTCATACGCTGTGGTTCTTCCG
>DNHM01000389.1:5019-6326 GCA_003485885.1 Acidimicrobiaceae bacterium | reverse complement strand
TGTATGCGTTTCGAGAGTCGCTTGCGGGCGAACACGATCTCGCTGTCGATGAAGCCAACGTCCTCGGCGTGCTCTCGTTGATGTTCTGGTCACTCATCATCGTGATCACGATTAAGTACCTGGTGATCGTGATGCGGGCCGACAACGATGGCGAAGGTGGCATCCTCGCACTCGCTTCGTTGGTCACCGGCAAGCAGCGCTCACGACGCCGACTCGTTCTTTTGGGCCTGTTCGGCACGGCGCTCCTGTACGGAGACGGCATGATCACGCCGGCGATCTCGGTGCTGTCGGCAGTCGAAGGACTGCAAGTCAGCACACCTTCGATTGACCGATGGGTGGTCCCGATTGTGGCGGTCATCCTCATTTGCCTGTTCTCGATTCAGCGTCGTGGCACTGAGCGAGTGGGCCGGCTGTTCGGACCAGTGATGCTCGTCTGGTTCACCGTGATTGCAACGCTCGGAGCGATCGAAGTCGCTTCGGATCCATCCGTCGTTCGCGCGCTCGACCCAACCCGAGCGATCCGATTCTTCATCGACAACGGGGGCCGAGGTTTCCTTGTACTCGGCTCAGTATTTCTGGTAGTCACCGGAGGCGAAGCTCTCTACGCAGACATGGGCCACTTCGGGCGTAAGCCGATCCAATACGGGTGGTTTCTGTTCGCTCTTCCTGCACTGGTCTTGAACTATTTGGGTCAAGGGGCGCTGCTTATCAATAACCCCACGGCTATCGAGAATCCGTTCTTCCTGTTGGCCCCCACGTGGGCCCAATGGCCGCTCACGATTCTGGCCACAGCGGCAGCGGTCATTGCCTCGCAGGCACTTATTACCGGCGCGTTCTCGCTGACCGTACAGGCGGTCAACATGGGATATCTGCCGCGTATGCGCACGGTGCAAACCTCACCGCACCATCGCGGTCAGGTCTATGTCCCTGCCGTGAACTGGTTTCTGCTGGCTGCATGCTTGGGGCTGGTATTCATCTTTGGTTCATCGACCCGACTTGCGGCCGCATACGGCGTTGCCGTGACCTTCACGATGGTCATCACCACCGTGCTCATCGCCTCGATCGCTCGAGATCGCTGGGGTTGGTCACCACTGAAGACCACAGTGATCCTTGCGCCGTTGCTGGTAATCGACCTCGCATTCGCCGCGGCCAACATCTTCAAGATCCCCGCTGGTGGTTGGTTCCCACTGGTCATCGGACTTATTGGATTTACGGTCTTCACCACATGGTGGAAGGGTCGGAGACTCGTGAGTCATCGGGTTGAACGAGAAGGTTTGACGGTGGAAACCTTCGTAGACAGTCTGAGC
>DNHM01000389.1:0-4946 GCA_003485885.1 Acidimicrobiaceae bacterium | reverse complement strand
CAGCCTGCACGAGACCATTGTGTTCGTGTGTGTGATCACTGCCGACCAGCCTCACGTCCACCCCGCAGAACGAGTGCAGATCACCGATTTCGGGCTTGGCTTCTTCAACGTCGACATGCACTACGGATTCGCTGACCCGACCCCGCTGGCAACCGACCTAGAAGCGATCCTTTTCGAGGGTTTGGATTTCGATCCTCAACACACGACGTATTTCTTGAGCCGCGAAAGCATTGAGATAAGGAAGAGTCGGGGTATGGCGCGGTGGCGGGAGCGGCTCTATGCGCTACTCAGCCGCAACGCGGGCGACTCCACCGTGCATTTCGGCTTGCCAGCGGAACGATGCGTCGACGTCGGCACCCACGTGGTCATCTAGCTGTCCTATGTTGAGGTCATGACGGAGTTTCCTCGCACGTTGGCACAGGTTGTCGGTCCGTATCCGGTCGCCAAGATTCATGGAGCCGCCGAGGGGATGGGTGTGTACGGCGGCGCGACGCGTGCGTTAGTCAAGCAAGGGCTTCTACTACCAGATCTGATCACCGGCATGACGTTGGCACTGCTGGCGAAGCAACCCCGCAAACCTCGGGCCGACGGCGAGCAGAAGGCAAGCGGTGTTGCCGGACGGGTATGGGTGCGCGAGCAGTTCACGATTCATCGGCCAATTGCACACGACGATGCCTGGGTCGTCGATGGTGAGAGCACCGGGACCTGTGCCAAGAAGGGCCGGTCGTACTCCACGACCGCATCGCGATCGAGAACCAGTTCCGGCGACGTCTTCGCCACCAACCTCACGACCGGTTTGTTCAGTTACCGCCCTAATCCGGATCTCGAAGATTCGATGCACGGGCTCCCGCTCGCGGACACACCAGCACCTGAACCGGACTGGGATGCGGCGGCATCGAATCCGCACGCAGAGGCGCTTCGCTCAGCGACTGTTGGACAAGTCGTGGGCGGCGAACCAGTTCTGGTGTCGCTGACGATGATGGCAGCCCGAGACACCGACAATCCTGATAACCCCATCCACTCTGATCCAGAGCAGGCCAAGAAGGCCGGTCTCGCCAAACCAATTGCGGGCGGCTCACACGTGCTGGCGTTCGCACTCGAAGCGGTCATGGCAGAGTTCGGCTCGCAGTCGCTGCTGCATGGAGCGAACTTCGATGTGCGCTGGAAGGCGCCGACCGAGAACGACGTGCACATCGTGCCCAAGGCAACCGTGACCCAGGCCGAACCCGATCGGCTGGTGCTCGACCTGCAGGTTGATCTGGCCGACGGACCCACTGCCATGGTCGGCATATTGACCATCCCGCTGGCATGACCCCCCGCCGCATGACCACCGCACTCTCGGGTATCCGAGTCCTTGATCTGAGTGACCGTTCGGCGGCCCTTGCTGGGCGAGTGCTTGCTGATCTGGGCGCCGAAGTAATCATGGTCGAACCGCCTGGCGGCAACTCGATTCGTCACCTGCAACCGCGACTCGAAGGGGTTGTCGAAGTCGAGGCATCGTTTGCGCACCAGTATTTCTCGGCCAACAAACGCTCCGTCGTGGTTGATTTGGCCACACAACAGGAGCTGTTCCTGTCGTTGGTTGCCAGCGCCGATGTGGTCATCGATACCGAACGGCCCGGGCACCTCGACAACCTGGGTCTTAGCCACGAGGTCTTGCGAAGCGCGAATCCGTTGCTCATCCAGTGTTCGGTCACGCCGTTCGGGATGTTTGGTGAGTGGCGAGACCGGAAGGCGAGCGACCTCGTCGCAGGTGCAGCCGGCGGTCTGATCTGGCTGTCGGGGGAACCTCGCGGCAAGCCGGTCCAGGGCGGCGCCGATGTCACCTATGCCATGGCGGGGCTGATCGCGGCCTCGGCGATCTCGATCGCGCTCCACCAACGCAAGAGCGGCAGCGAAGGCAGTGGCAGCGAAGGCAGCGGCGCTCACATCGACATTTCGCTGCAAGAAGCTGCGGCAACAGCAGCGATGCAGACCGCCACACCCAGTAACTGGACGTGGTTCAACCAAATCCCTCGGCGGCCAGGACTGTCCGCTGCGTTGCGTTGTGCCGACGGCGGGTATGTCGGTCACATGATTCGCCCTGACCGGTTCGAGAAGTTCCTCGCATGGGCCGATCGCGAAGAGATCGATCACGGGATGTCGGCGGACGACTGGGAGTTGAGTCGGCTCGATGCGCCTCGAAAGGGCAATCCGGTCGCGGCAACCACGCTGGCGTTAGCTGCCAAGCTCACCCGCGACGAGTTCTTTGCTGGAGCGCTCGAGGCCGACCTGATCTGTCTGCCGGTGTTGAGTTTCGACGATCATGAACAAACCGAGCAGTACGTGATCAACGAACAGTTCCTGGCGGTCGAACACCCAGGCATCGAACGTGACCTGGGCTTCGTGCGTTCGCCCGTAGACGGCATGGCCGAACCTGTGGTGCTCAATGCAGCACCGCTGCTCGGCGCGGATCAGACACTGGTCGATTTGGTTCCTGAGCCACCGGTAATGCGCAAGATGGCGTCAGCAACGTCGCCGGATCCTGCACGCGCGCTCGCAGGTATTCGTGTCGTCGACTTCGGCTGGGTGCTCGCAGCGCCGATTGGTACCCGACTACTCGCCAGCTTCGGAGCCGAAGTCATCCGGGTGGAGTCCACGAAAAGACCCGACTCGATGCGCAGCCAGATCGGTCCCGACGGTCTTCCAGACCCAGACATGGGCGGGCTGTTCAATGTGGTGAATACGGGTAAGAAATCGCTCGCGGTTGACCTCAGCACCGAACAGGGGATGAAACTGGTTAAGGAACTGATCGCCACCGCCGACGTGGTCGTGAACAACTTTCGTCCCGGAGCGATGGAACGCATGGGTTTCGGCCACGATGTGCTCACTGCGCTGAAGCCCGACATCGTGTCGCTGAACTTGCCGGGGGCGCACCGCCATGGGCCATGGGCGGTCCGTCCAAGCATGGGCAACATCTTGATGGCCGCTTCCGGCTTCAACATGTTGACCGGTTTCGACGGTGAGCGGCCGCGAGGGATCGGTATTGCCTATCCCGACTTCACCGGCCCACATCTTCTTGTGTCCACGATCCTGGCTGCGCTGCGTCAACGAGATCCCAGCGGGGGCGGTCAAGAGATCCATCTGACCCAGCTGACCGGCATGGTGTCGTTGCTGGGTGCGGAATGGATGCAGTACAAGGCCACCGGCGTCCAACCTCCACGTCGAGCAAACCGCGATCCGAACCTGTGCCCGCATGGTGTGTTCGCTGCAGCTGGATCGGAATACAGCGACGATGAATGGGTCGCACTTGCTGTGCAGGGTGATGATGAGTGGGCTCGGTTCTGCGAAGCCATCGGCGACGCTGGACTTGCCAACGACGCTCGTTTCGTTACCCACGATCGGCGCAAGCAGAACGAAGATGCTCTCGACGAGATCATCGAAGCGTGGACCGGGAACAAAGACAAGTGGGACATCGCAGACCAACTTCAAGCAGCAGGAATCGCGTCAGCGCCGGTTGAGCACCTGGCTGAGACCTATGAACGAGATCCGCAACTACGCCACCACTACCAACTGCTTCAGCAGCCGGTGCGACCCGATGTCGCTATTCCAATCAACCGCGAGACCGCTCAATGGGTCGGCCATGAACTGCGGCTCACGCGAGCGCCGGCCGTTGGTGAGCACAACCAGCACATCGTGTGCGACATCCTCGGCCACACCGAAGACGAGTACGTACAACTGATCATCGCTGACGTGCTGACCTGACCTAGTCAGGCCATCACTGCCTGGCGGCACTCGGTGACCACCTGAATCGGCGGTCGCGCTGAGGTCTGCCCTCAGGCGGAGAGGCCACCATCGATGACGAGTTCGGTGCCGGTGATGTAGCTGGAGTCGTCGCTGGCCAGGAAGAGCACGCCGTTGGCGATGTCGAGCGGGGTGCCCAACACGCCGGTCGGAACAACTGCCCGGACGAGCGCATTGGCGTCGATGATGTGTGAGCCATCTTTCTGGAACTCAGGATTGAGCTTGGTCCAGATAGGCGTATCGATGATGCCTGGGTGCACCGAGTTCACTCGAATTGGCCAGCCGCTCTGGGCGCACTCGAGTGCGACACCCTTGGTGAAGATTCGTACGCCACCTTTGGTTGCGTTGTAGGCCGCAAGGTTGGCGGAACCCTTGAGGCCAGCGACCGATGACATATTGATGATCGACCCGCTGCCTGACTCTTGCATGGCGGGGATGCAGTGTTTGATGCCCAGGAACACGCCGTCGAGGTTGATGGCTTGCTGGCGTTGCCAGTCGGCCAGCTTCATGGTCACGATGCTGCCGCCGATACCGATACCGGCATTGTTCACCAGTACATGCACGCCGCCCATCGATGCCATGGTTGCTGCCACAACGGACTGCCAGTCGGATTCGCTGGTCACGTCGTGATGTAGAAACTCTGCAACACCACCCTTGTCTTGAATAGCGGCGACGGTTTCAGCGCCAGCGTCGTCTTGGATATCGGTGACCATGACCGAGGCGCCTTCTCCCGCCAGTCGAAGCGCACAACTATGTCCAATGCCTGAGGCTCCACCAGTCACGATGGCGACCTTGCCTGCGACTCGTCCTTGTTCGCTGGTCATAGCACTCTCCTTGTCGGTAATCAGCGGAGTATGTCAGACAGGTTCAGGCCCGAGCGAATAGATCTTTCTGCACTGGCGCTGGGAACCGAGGGCGAACCATTGCATCACCGAGCACGAGCTGCAGCTGATCGATCGCCTCGTTGAGAAGGAGTTGATGGGTGCTCGATAGTCCTCGGGCGACCTCGATGGCGTTCTTGCCATCGGGTCGCTGAATCCAGCCACCCACGATCTGACCATCGGCCCAGACGGTTGGACCAGCGTTGCCGTTGCGATCGAAGAGCCGTGGCACCGTCACGCGGGGTCAGACCCTCCGTCACGCGGGGTCAGACCCTCCGTGAC
>DNHM01000452.1 GCA_003485885.1 Acidimicrobiaceae bacterium | reverse complement strand
TGGAACGTCAACCCTTCGGCTGAGGCGTACAACTGCTTAGCCCGACGCTGGACATCGGATGCAGGTTCTAAGTCCAAGGTACGGGCAACATGAGTGACACCACGATTGTCGAGTTCGGCGAACTTAACAATCTCTTTTATGGTTTTACCTGCTTGTAGAAGCATGGTTACTGCTGCAGCTTGGTCGTCGCGTAAGTCATTTGACACGCCCAGTAACATAGCAAAACAAGGAAGCAATACGTCGGATTGACGTCGGGTTACCCGTTCTTCCACAGGTGAGGGCCTACCTGTGCACAACTTGACCCACCCTGTGAGTTGCGAAAAATGATCCCGTAGCCAAATCACTCGTACTACAACAAAACCCGAGTCTGGGTACTGTTTTAGCTGCAGTGTGGAAAACCTAAGCCGAACTGTGGAAAACAGAAGGCTCTCTGTCTCAAACCAGAGAGTCAAGCCTCTCAAACAGACGACCCGCGGCTTCGGCGGACTTCGCTCGGATCTCGTCGCCGTCGACCTTCGTCGGAGCGCCGTTCGCCCACAGCGTCTTGCCATCGACGACGACCTCGGTTGGTGACGTCCCCGGCGAGTAGGCAAGCCGCCAGGGATCCATTGGCTCATAGTCCCACGTGACAACGTCGGAGCGGGCCTCGGGCATGAGCGCCCAACCCGGTTCGAACCATTCCCACACCTGATCGGGCGTCGAGGTGACATCGCTAGCTCGGGCCGCAACGAAGGCAATGCGAAACTCTTCGAGCATGTCAGCACCAATGCCATCGGTGCCGAGCGCAACCGGATTCAGGAATCGCTGCGGCTGGGCATACGCAACCGAGTTGTTCATATTCGAACGAGGATTATGCACGATCGTGCCGAACAGACCATGGTCATCGGGCAGGTACACACCGTGCACCAGCCACCAATCGGTGCGGGTGTATTCAAGCAAGCGTTGCCAGGTGTCTTCGCGGCCTTCGGCAACATGCACGTGCACACCAACCTCGTGGTCGGCGGCGAGTTGCGCAGCGGCAGCGATCGTGTCATCGGAGCAGGTGAAGGCTGCATGCAGCCCGACCATGCCCCGGCCGCCTTCACGAAGGAAACGGTCATTCTCGGCCAGGCCTCTGGCTGCGCCTTCGGGTCCGTGGCGATCGGTGATGCCATAGGAACAATTCACCCGCACACCAACTTCGGCACACGCCTGAGCGATGATGCTGAGCGACCCATCGATTGCATTCGGAGATTCGTGATGGTCGATGATCGCGGTACATCCGCGTTGGAGCGCTTCGAGCGCGCCAAGTTTGGCCGACCAGTAAATCGTGTCTTCGTCGAGCGCACGGTCGAGACGCCACCACACCAACTCGAGGATTTCCATGAATCCCGTCGGCGTGCGGGGCGGGGCTGGCATACCTCGGGCCAAGGCCGAGTACAGATGGTGATGAGCACACACCAGACCAGGTGTCTGGTTGGGAGCGAGAGGCTGGCTCACGAAAGTTGACCGACCCAACCAGACGACCGTTCGCGATTGGCTTCGTTCACGAGTGGAAGCTCGGTGCGCCACTGGCCATCGTTGGCGTGCATGGCTGCAGCCACCGCACCAGCGGTGGGCACCAAGCCGATTTCACCGACGCCCTTGATGCCGTACGGTGAGTTCGGTTCGGCTGCTTCGACCAGGATCACATCGACGTCGGGCATGTCTTTGGGACGAATGATGTCCAGACTGCGCAGTGTCTCGTTCAGCGGTCGACCATCGGCATCACACGGGAATCCTTCGGACAAGGCATAGCCCAGTCCCATATGGACGGCACCTTCGACTTGGCCTTCGCACAGAAGCGGGTTGACTGCACGTCCAACATCGTGGGCTGCAACCACCTTGGTCACGGCACCGGAGTCTGGGTCGAGGATGACCATCTGCGCGGCGTAGCCGAAGGTGGAATGGATGACTGGGTTCTCAAGACCCTCGCTCAGCGAGTTCGTCCAGTCGACTCGATACTCACCCTGGTAGTCGACGCCGATCTTGCAACCGTCGGCGATAGCGATCTTGCAGGCATCGGCAACCGAACCAGCACCCATGAGCGTGCCTCGACTGCCGGTGGTCTGGCCAGCACCGAGTTCGCGGGTGGAATCGACGATGACTTCGATGCGCTCAGGTTCGACACCGAGTTCTTCGACCGCGACCTGGAGCGCAACCGTGTGCACGCCCTGGCCCATCTCGGTCCAGCAGTGCCGCACCTCGATCTGACCGTCGGGGCGGAAGTGCACGACCGCATTTGCGATCTCTTTGAACCCGTTGCCGAGCCCGGAGTTCTTCAAGCCGAGCGCAACACCCACCGGTTGACCTGCGGCAACGGCCGCTTCGTACGCGGGGCGAACCGCGTCGAGACACTCGCCTGCACCAAGACAACCGTCGTCCATGATCTGGCCAGGACCCCACACCACGCCGGGTGTGATCACGTTGCGATGGCGGATCTCCCACCCACTGATGCCAGCCATTTCGGCCAGCCGATCCATGACACCTTCCATGGCGAACTGCGCCTGATTGGCACCGAAGCCACGGAACGCGCCACATACCGAATTGTTTGTGCGGGCAGCAATGGCGTGCACGTCGATGTTGTCGATCACATACGGGCCACAGGCATGACCGGCTGCTCGTTCGAGCACCTTCATACCGACCGATGCATACGGACCAGAGTCGCCGACCATACGCACCCGAAGGCCGACGAGTTTGCCGTCGGCATCACAGCCGGCTTCGTATGCCATACGAATGGGGTGACGTTTGGTGTGCACCAGGAACGATTCTTCGCGGCTAAACGTGGTCTTGACCGGACGTTGCAGCAACCATGCGGCAAGCGCGGTCTGACCCTGGTTCGACATGTCTTCTTTGCCGCCAAACGCGCCGCCATTGCTGACGAGTTCGGTGACGATGCGATCGGTGTCGACCGCAAGGATGCGGGCAATATCGTTACGGTCGTCCCAGATGCCTTGACCGCCGGAGTAGACCATGAGCCGATCGAAGTCGACGGCCTGGCCCGCGGTATCACCATTGGTGAGCGGCAGCGGTTCGCCTGCAGGCACGGGGACTGCCAGGGTCGATTCGGGCTCCAGGAATGCATGGTCAATACGTTGCGTCTGGAACGTCTCACGCACCACGTGGGTCGCTCCGGCCAAACCGTTCTCGGCGTCGCCCCGGGCGTAGGTCGATGTCGACAACACATTGCCATCGAGTTCCCACACCGCGTCTTCGGTGGAAGCAATCGCCTCGATCGGATTCACGATCGGCGCGTGCACGTCGTACTGAACCTCGACGAGCGTGGCCGCGTGGCGAGCGGTGTTGCGATC
>DNHM01000099.1:2117-6146 GCA_003485885.1 Acidimicrobiaceae bacterium | reverse complement strand
GCCGATGGCGTTTCATCATGGCTTACGAGCTTGATCATGGTGTCGCCACACCTCAGCCGATGCATGGTTGCCGGAACCGCCCCGGACAGTGGTGTGTCAGCGACATGTTCGAACCCGA
The DNA here is from genome assembly GCA_003485885.1 of Acidimicrobiaceae bacterium. Lineage (GTDB taxonomy): Bacteria > Actinomycetota > Acidimicrobiia > Acidimicrobiales > UBA10347 > UBA10347. Next base: position 6,028 of record DNHM01000099.1, on the reverse strand, counting down.
GTAGATCTCGATAGAAGGCCAGTGACGCGTTACTGTCCTTGATCACGATGCCCAGATCGATGGCGTTCTTGCGCAGTGAAAGCATGACGTGATGCTATGCATCTCGTTGCACCCGTCGTTAGCTGCTGTGGCTAATCCAGGTGGCGTACATCGATGCGTAGTAGCCGCCGTGTGCCACCAGTTCGTCGTGGGTGCCTAGTTCGATGATCTCACCGCCGTCGACCACCGCGATTCGGTCAGCCTTCATGGCGGTAGCCAGTCGATGTGCGATGATGATCGCTGTGCGACCGTCGAGCAGCGCGTCGAGCGCTCGTTCGACCTTGGCCTCGGACTGCAGATCCAGGTTGGACGTAGCCTCGTCGAGTACGAGCACCCGAGGCCTGGCGACGAACGCTCGGGCCAGAGCCAACAGTTGTCGTTCGCCTGCAGACAGTGATGTGCCTCGTTCGTGCACCGGGGTATCGAGAGATTGTGGAAGTCCGGCGACGAGGTCGTCGATCCCGGCTGCGGTGAGCGCCTGCCAGATCTCGTGGTCGGTGGCGTCGGGCCGCGCAAAGCTCACATTGTCTCGAACGGTTCCAGCGAACAAGAACGGCTCTTGTGGAACAACACCAAGTTGGCGACGAAGGGATGTAATGGTCACGTCCCGTAGGTCGTGGCCGTCGATGCGAACGGTGCCCCTTTGTGGGTCATAGAACCGAGTGATCAGCTTGGCGATGGTTGACTTGCCCGCCCCTGTTGGTCCAACGACAGCGATCGATTCGCCCTGGGCGAGTGACAGGCTCACATCGTGCAAGATAGGGACGGCAGGGTCGTAGCCGAATGTCACGTGTTCAAGCTCGATAACGCCCTCGATCGGAGGTAGGTCGATGGCGTCCGGTGCTTCGGGAACCGAGGGAGCCTGCGCGAGCAACTCACGCAGTTTGGCGACCGCGGACTGTCCTTGCTGGTAGCCGTTGTAGAGCTGGGTGAGGGATTGAATCGGGGCAAAGAACGCTGCCAGGTACAACAAGAAGGCGGTGAGTTCACCAATCTCGAGGTCACCATTAATCACCCGTCGGCCACCTATGAGCAGCACCAATGCCTGGCCGAAAATGGCGATCCCTTCGGTGCCGGGTGTGTAGATCGAAGCCGCCCGAATGGCATTGAGATTGGCGTCCTTGTGGTCACCGACCACATTGGTGTGGTTGATCACATTGTGGCGGCGGCGGTTGTGAGCCGTGATGACTCGAATACCGGCCAGGCTCTCCTGCAGGTCGGACAGGACTCGGCCAATATGGTCGCGGACCTTTGCGTACGCAGCGTCGGACCGACGTCGGAACCAGTTGCTGAGCACGATGGTGACGGGAACGACCACAAGCAGGGTCATTGCTGCCAGCGACGGATCTAGGACAAACAGCACGATCGTGATTACCAGCAGGGTCAGTCCCTGCACTGCGAAGCTGACCAGCCCCTCCTGGAACAGTTGAGACAGTGCTTCGACATCGCTCGTCATCCGAGTCATGAGGACACCAGCCTTTTCGCTGGTGTAGAAACCCAATGACTGGCGCTGAAGATGGCTAAAGACACGAATTCGAAGCGACCTGGTCAGGTCCTCGCCCAACGTGCCGGTGTAACGAATACGGATGCGGCTGTTGACCGCTCCGATGGCGACCGAAGAGATGTAGGCGAAGGCCACCCACACGAGCACTGACTTGTTCTTAGGTGTAACGCCGTCGTCGATACCGATCTGGGTCAGAAGGGGTCCGGCTTGCAGGGCCAGGCTTTCGAAAACCACGAGCAGGAGCGCACCAAAGAGCCGCCAACGGTGGGGCCACAGGAAGCTGCGGAGGGTGAACGGCACCGTGCCTGGGTGGATGTGTTCGAACGTGATGGCCGGGTCCGGGTGTTCGGGTTCGCGATCTAGTACCGCGTCGACCCGGTCCTGTAGGTGGCCGGGGACACCAGCGTGGGGGAGCCCGGCGTCGCGAGAGGCGGTGACTGAGTTGGCGCCGCCGAAACCCACGGGGGGACCGAAGCTCACGGTGCTCCTTCGTCGATGAGGTCGGGCTCTAGCGGATCAGCCTCGGCGAGAATCTGGACATAACGTGGTTCGTGCGCAAGAAGATCCGCGTGGGTACCGGTGGCGACGACCTGTCCGCCCTCAAGAAGTAGCACTCGATCAGCCAACGCGATGGTTGACAACCGGTGGGCGATCAAGATCGTGGTTCGGTCAGCGAGTAAGCCGTGCAGCGCGTCGTGGATCGCCGACTCGACAGTGACATCGATGGCGCTCGTGGCGTCGTCAAGCACCAAGATTGGTGGATTCTCAAGAAGCGTACGCGCAATCGCGATTCGTTGCCGCTGCCCGCCAGACAATGTGTAGCCGCGTTCACCAACAACGGTGTCGTAGCCGTTGCCAAGTTCGGTGATGAACTCGTGCGCCTGCGCGGCGGTCGCCGCACGCACTACGTCATCCAGGTCCGCGTTGGGTAGTCCGTATGCGATGTTGTCGCGAACTGAGGACGAGAACAAGAACGGCTCGTCGAAAACGAGGCCGACATAGTGACGAAGACTTGTCAGGGTGACTGAGTGGATCGACTGGCCGTCGATAGTGATGGTGCCGCTGTCGGCTTCATAGAAACGTGCCAACAGCCGAGCAATGGTCGACTTGCCGCTACCGGTGCGGCCGACGATAGCCACCGTCTCGCCACCAGCGATGTGAAGGTTTAGCCCTGTCAAGACGGGCAGTCGTCGTGGCGTGACTCCCTCGTCGAAGCTGGGTGCTGCGTTCGGATAGGTGAAGTGCACATCGCGAAACTCGATGTCTCCTGCCGGGCGATCGAGGTCGCTCGCTCCAGGAGAGTCTGCAATGTCTGGTTCCTCGTCGAGCACCTCGTAGATACGAGTCGCGGATGCGCTTGCTCGTTGGGCCTGAAGCACGATGAAGCCAAACATGCGAAACGGTGCCTGCATCATGATGACATAGGCGTTGAAGGCAAACAGGGTGCCGATGCTGACCTTGCCGTCCACAGCGAGCAGCCCTCCGTAGAGAAGGACCATGGCCATACCAACCCGAGGCAGAGCTTCGATGAACGGGTTGTAACGAGCGCGAGTCTTGATCGCTTCAACGTTGGCCCATTTGAGATGGTCAGCCGCTCGGGCGAGCAGATTGACTTGGCGTTCCTCGGCGGCGAATGACTTGACCACTCGCGTGCCGTTGACGTTCTCGTCGACGATGGTTGCGAGTTCGGCCATGCGGGCCTGGCTCACCCAGGTGAGCGGAAAGACGGTGGTGCGTAACTTCTGCCCAAACACGTAGACCAGCGGAAGTGTGCTCAGGGCTACCAGGGTCAGCGGCACATGGATGGTCAGCATGAAACCGAACGCCAGCACGAATGCGAGGCCGGACATCATGATCAGAGGCCCGTAGGCAAGCAGCAGTTGGATCGAACGGATATCGCTATTGGCTCGGGAGATAACCTGGCCCGACTGAGTGCGGTCGTAGTAAGAAAAGGACAACGTAGTCAGACGGTCATACAACAGCGCCCGTAGATCGGTCTCGACATTCCACGCAAGCTGGAACAGGGAATATCGGTACGTCAGCCCGAAAAGAAACCGGCCAAGACCTAGGCAGAGAAGAACCACGATCCATGTGGTCAGGTCGCTTCGGTCACCGCTAATCGTGCTGTCGATAGCGGAGCGCACCACCGCTGGCACGGCAACCTGAAGCACGAGCGCAATGACCCCAGACACGGCGCCGATAAGCAATGGCCGGCGATGCTGTTTGATCAGCGGCAGTAGTCGCCGCATCCATCCGAGATCGCGGTCAGGGTCGATGCTGGCGCGAGGCGACCGGTGGCGAACTTTGAGGCCTACATGTTCGAAGACCAATGAGTCAGTGTCTCGGGAGTTTGTGTCTCGGGAGTTTG
>DNHM01000099.1:0-2081 GCA_003485885.1 Acidimicrobiaceae bacterium | reverse complement strand
GTCTCGGGAGTTTGGGTCAAGCGAGGTCGGGAGTGGAGGATTGGTTGCGGTCATGGCTCACGCCCATCCTTGCACGTTGTTGCCACAAAACCGATCCGGTCAACCGAGTTCTGTTCCTCGAGCGAGTTCGTGCTGCAAAATCGAATGAGATGGGTTGTGGGTCTGAGCCTGGAAGGGCGCGAGACTCAATGATCATGCGCGCGTTTGTCACTCACAACCCCGAAGATCTCGATGCCTACTACGGACGAGCCTTGCCCAAGCTCCGAGAGATCGCCGAGGTTGTACTCAATCCCATCGACCGCGACTTGACAACACCCGAGTTCATCGAGGCCGCTGCTGGTTGCCAGGTGATTATTGCGCACCGAGCGACGCCCGGTGACGCAGCGATCTTTCGTGCCTGACCGGAGCTGACCGCCTTTCTACGTTGTGCGGTTGACATCAGTACCATCGACGTCGTAGCTGCCAGCGCCGCCGGTGTTGTCGTGGCCCGGGCCGACAAAAGTTTCGTCGCATCCACCGCCGAGTTGGCCGTTGGGCTGTTGTTGGACTGCGCTCGCAATATCTCAGCGTCTACCGTTGACTACTAGTCCGGTGCGTTGCCGCCGCAACGATCTGGATGGCAGCTCGCAGGTCAGACCGCTGGCATCTTGGGCTATGGAGCGATCGGTTCGTATTTGGCTGGTCTTCTCAGCGCACTGGGTATGCACGTCCTCGTGCATGACCCGTTTGTGATCGATATCCCCATGCCCATTGAGCGTGCTGGGTTACAAGAAGTTCTGGCCGCCGCCGACGTGGTGTTCCCATTGGCCCCAGCTACACCGGAGACCGAAAACCTGATCGGACAGGCCGAGCTTGCATCGATGAAGCCTGGCGTCACGCTCATCAACGTCTCTCGGGGTGAGCTGATGGATGAAGTTGCCGTGTTGGCGGCGCTGCAGTCGGGACACCTCGGTGCACTCGGTCTCGATGTCGGGCGGGCTGCCGATCAGCGGCCGTCGCCTGCCCTCGCTCAACACCCCAGAACGGTGGCTACGCCGCATCTGGGCGGTCTCACGCCGCAGAATGCCGATGCCCAAGCTGCCAGCAGCCTTGAACAGGTCGCCGCCATGATCGACGGGACCTTGCCGCCACGGAGCGTCAACGCTGACCATGCGCATCGGCTCCAGCAGTGGTGGGAGCAGTGACACCTGAGAGCGAACTTCCTGGAAACCGCAGCGCCGGACTTGCCGGCATATGTGACACCCATATGCACTTCTACGACGGTACCTATCCGGCGTCGGCCCGTGCCACGTTGTTCCCGCCGGATGCCTCGCCATCGACCTATCGAGACGTACAACAAGCGCTTGGACTGCAACGTGTGGTCGTGGTGCAACCCACGACCTACGGGCTCGACAACTCGTGTCAGCTCGATGCGATGCTGGAGTTCGGCCATGACGCTAGGGGAGTGATGGTGATCGAGGCTGGAACTGCAGCTGCGGAACTGCAACGGTTAGATGGCCGCGGGGTGGTCGGCGCTCGGTTCCATATGTTGCCTGGCGGCGCAGTGCCGTGGGAAGACCTGGAAGCCGTTGCGGCCACGATCGCCGAACTTGGTTGGCATATCCAACTGCAGTGCAACGGCCGAGAACTCCCAGCCCGCCGTGCTCAACTCGCAACCCTGCCCACGGCACTGGTGATTGACCACGTTGGCCGTTTCATGCCACCGGTTGGGGCAGCCGATCCGGCATTCCAAGTGTTGTGCGAGTTGATGGAGGGCGGCAATACCTGGGTCAAACTCTCCGCTCCTTACGAGTCCTCGCTCGAATCGATCACCAACGAACCAATCGATGACCATCACGCAGATGTTTTACCGCTGGTGGATCACCTGGTTCACCGATATCCAGAACGCCTCTTATGGGCGACGAACTGGCCGCACCCCGGACAGGACCCATCACCGACCGTTGACTCGATCGCAAGGCAACGGGATCGTTGGCTTCCAACCAGTGCATTACGTCAGCAAGTGTTGGTGGACAACCCCGACGAGGTCTACTTCGGTTGAGACAACATCGCTCCCGCGACTTCTTTGAGCAGCTTGGCGGCGA
>DNHM01000230.1 GCA_003485885.1 Acidimicrobiaceae bacterium | reverse complement strand
GTTCTTCTTGACCGATTTCCGGCGTTAGCAGGGCTGAGCCTGACCCTTGATGCAGGCACCGTGACCCTGGTGCAGGGCCCGAACGGTGCGGGTAAGACGACTCTTTTGCGCATGATTGCTGGTTTGGCGCCGCTCGAGCGGGGCAGCGCAAACGTTCTTGGCCACGATGTGTCTACCCAACAGCGACTCGTTCGAGCATCGGTCGGGCTCCTTAGCCCTCAGACCATGTTGTACGACGACCTGACAATCGCCGAGAACCTCTCCTTTTGGTCCACGCTTGCTGGCCACGACGATGTCGATCCCATGGCGGCGCTCGAACGAGTGTCCATGACCGCCTTCGCTGACCAGCAGGTCGTCACGCTGTCGACCGGCCAGCGGCGCCGGGCAGCAATTGCTGTTGTCGCTATTCGGCGACCCCGCCTGTGGTTGCTCGATGAACCACACGCCGGTCTTGACCAGTCAGGCCGAGACATCGTCGACGGTTTGATCGAAGAAGCGATCGCTGCCGGCGCAACCGTTGTGGTCGCATCACACGAGCTTGATCGTGTGCGACCGCTGGCCACCCACGTCGCCACGGTCGCTGGCGGCATCATGCATTCGTTTGAGACGACGAGTCGGGGCGACGCCGGTGCATGAGATCTGGGCCTTGGCTCGCAAGGACCTGCTCATCGAGGCCCGATCGAAGGTTGTTGCTACCCAAGTCGTGCCATTCGCGATGGTGGTGCTGATTCTGTTCGGCCTGGCGCTCGACGCGGACAGCCGCACACTCCGAGATCTGGCACCTGGCCTGTTCTGGGTCGCAACCCTGTTTGCTGGCGTGCTCACCATCCAACGTTCGGTTGCCGTCGAGACGCTCTCGTCAACGTTTGAAGCCCTACGCCTGTCCGGTGCTCCTGGCTGGAAACTGTTCGCGGGTAAGGCTCTCGCGGTTGGTGTGCAATTGCTCGCCGTCGAAGCGGTGCTCGCCTTAGGAATCGTGGTCCTGTATCGGTCTGAGTTCGAAGACCCTGTGCTTGTCGTCACGGCCGCCGTCGCCGCGACAATCGCGATCGCTTCGGCGGGTAGCCTTTACGGTGTGCTGGCTGTCGGGATGGGTGTTCGAGACACGATCTTGCCGATGCTGCTGCTCCCAATCATGATGCCCGTGCTTGTCGCAGCCACCCGGGCCTTCGGCGATGGTCTTGGCACGGCGGCACTCGATGGCTGGACGTGGACCGGACTCCTTGGCTTGCTTGCCATCATCTATGCAACCGTCGGTGCGCTTGCGTACGCCGTAGTAATCGAGGACACCTGATGACCATTACCTCCGCAGCGCCTCAGACCAACTCGGTGGCCAACAATCCTGGGTCCACGGGATCAACCGCGACCCGCGCGCTTGGACTCGCGTCTCTGGTGGGACTTGCGGTGCTGCTTGTCCTGGCGTTCGTGATCACGGATCCGGATCAACGGGTATTTGATCGGGGCGCAGATCTGGAACCGTTGCTGACGGGCCAAGGCGACGCTGTCCGTTTGCTCTACGTGCATTTCCCAGTAGCGATGGTCACCTATATCGCCTTCAGCCTGAACGCCGTTGGCAGCATTGCGGTGTTGTGGAAGAAGTCGACGTGGTGGGATAACACCGCAGCGGCAGCAGCTGAGGTCGGCGTGCTGTTCTGCGGGCTCACCCTGGTTACCGGTTCGATTTGGGGACGCCCAATCTGGAATACCTGGTGGAAGTGGGGCGATGTCCGACTCATGACCACCACGATCTTGTTCCTGATCTTTGTGGGGTATCTCGCCTATCGCCGCACGATGACGGACTCTCGAGTCCGCGCGAAACGCAGTGCCGTGGTCGGCCTTATCGGTGCGATCAATATCCCGATTGTCTACAAATCGGTCGATTGGTGGCAGAACCGCACGTTGCACCAGCAATCAACACTGCGGGACCGGAGCATCGAAGACCTCACGCTGTTCGCCATGATCTTCGGCATGGTTGTCTTCGTGGCGATCTTTGCCTGGCTCATGATTCATCGCTTCCGCATAGGTTGGCTCGAACATCAGACCGAAACGGTCGGACTTGAAGCCGCAATTGAAGAACGCCGAGCACAGACGTCGGCAGCCATCTTCGATGCTGTTACTGATTCGCGACCATCACATGAGACAGGATCTGACTAGTGGACTACTTGGGTTATCTCATCGCAGGCTGGGCAGTTGTGCTCGGCGCTGTTGCGGTATATGCCGTGTCGTTGATTCGCCGAGGCAAGGCGTTAAGTGCCCGGGTCCCCGCTGACCGACGTCGATGGATGACGACCGATGGCTGACGACACTGATTTCGATAACCCAGACATCCCGAACGACACCGGTCTAGATCTCACGCCCCGCGCCGTCGATGTGGCAGCAGGGCAACGCCGCAAGCGGATTCTGCCCATGCTGGTTCTGGCCGGCGTTGTTGTGGGCCTGGGTTTCGTCCTGTTACAGACCCTTGGTAGCGCAGCGCTGTTCTTCTACAACGCCGATGAAGCTGTTGAACGGCGAGACGAACTCGTCGAGCAACGTTTCCGAGTGCAGGGCACACCGTTCGGTGAACCCGTGGCGGTCGAGATCGACCGCAATGGTCGCCAAGAAATCGGCGTCGCCTTCCCGATCCGTTTCGACGGCAGCGTGGTCGATGTCGTGCACATTGGGTCACCCGCCGAGCTGTTTCAGCCGGGCGTGCCGGTCGTGCTCGAGGGCACATGGCAACCAGGTTTGCCCGCCGGAGTCGATTCCCTGGGCCAAGGGGCGAACGACGGCTGGCATTTTGCGAGCACCGAGATGATCGTGAAACACGACAACGAATACCGCAACGACAACGAAGAACGGATAAACGAGGCCGACACCGGCGGCTTCGCTCCTAAAACATGATCTTCGCCTCTTCCGAAGGGGCGTGTACCAGGTGCGCGTCCTTTGCTCCGCCGCAGGCTGAGAGCACACCGTGAACGTTGCCATCGGCGACGCTGGTGTCGTCGTCGCTTTTGTCGCGTCGATCGTGGCGTCGGTCACGCTGCTCGTCGCCCTACGCAACGATGATGCACGGCTTCGACGAACTGGTGTGCAGGTCGCCTGGCTAGTAGTTATTGGCGCAATTGTTGGCTTCGTTGCGTTAGAACGTGCGCTCATTACCCGCGACTTCACCGTTAAATATGTCTTCGACAACGGCAGTCATCGCACCCCGCCGATCTACAACTTCGCCACTGCGTGGGCCTCGCTCGAAGGTTCAATTTTGCTGTGGGGACTTGTGCTGGCCGGATACGTCGGGGTGGTGCTCACAAAGTTCCGCAGTCGCATCGCCGATCCGTTAGTGACCTGGGCGCTGGTTGTCGTGCTGCTGGTTACGGCCTTCTTCTTTGCGCTTATGCTCGGACCGGCTGACCCGTTCATCAGCGTCGAACTGCCACCCGGTTTCGTCGACGGCCCTGGCCCGAACCCATTGCTCCAGAACAATGTGCTCATGGCCGTTCATCCGCCCATGCTCTACCTCGGCTATGTCGGATTCACCATTCCGTTTGCGTTCGCCATCGCCGCGCTGATCACGGGCCGAGTCGGCGAAGGCTGGCTTGTTGAGACCCGGCGATGGACCTTGTTTGCGTGGGGTTTCCTCACGCTTGGCATCGTGCTTGGTTCGTGGTGGAGCTACGACGTGCTTGGATGGGGCGGCTACTGGGGTTGGGATCCGGTCGAGAACGCTTCGTTCCTGCCGTGGCTTACCGGTACTGCGTATCTGCATTCCGTGATGATCCAGGAACGACGAGGCATGCTGCGTGTCTGGAATCTTTCGTTGTTGTGCGCCACGTTCAGCCTGACGATTCTGGGAACGTTCATTACCCGTTCTGGTGTTCTTGAATCGGTGCACGCGTTCAGCGAGAGTTCGATCGGCCCGCTGTTCTTGGCCTTCTTCGGCGTGATCGCTGCGGTGTCTATTGGTTTGATTGGCTGGCGTGGCGACCGGTTGCGAGCGCCGGGCCGCATCGACTCACCTATCAGCCGCGAGGGTTCGTTCTTGGCGAACAATCTGCTCTTTGCTGTCTTTGCATTCGTGATCCTGCTCGGCACGGTTTTCCCGTTGATTGTCGAGGCGGTGCAAGACGAACGCATCTCGGTCGGGGTTCCGTACTTCGAACGCATGACAATGCCGGTGGGCATGGTCATGTTGTTCCTGATGGCCGTTGCACCGGTACTGCCGTGGCGTAAAGCAAGCGGTGAACTACTTCGCAAGCGGCTCGAGTGGCCAGCATGGTTCGCTGTCGCCTCACTCGTGTTGGCCGTGTTAGTAGGGGCTCGTGGCCTTACGCCGTTGATTGCGTTTACCTTGGCCGGGTTTGCAGCTGGCGCGGCGCTCCGCCAGATCGTTTTGGCTACCCGCCGTAACGGTTGGCGCGGATTGGTCGGCCGCACCAATGGCGGCATGATCGTGCACCTTGGTGTGATCATTGTTGCGATTGCCTTTGCGGCGTCGAACAGTTATTTGCGCCAGACCGAAGTCACGCTGACCACGGGCGAGGCGATCGAGTTTGCGGACATGTCCTTCCAATACGAGGGCATCGAGATCCAGGACCTGGCAGAGAAACGCATCACCTCCGCGCTGGTAGTCGTGAATGGTGAAGAGCTCCGCCCAGCCATCAATCAGTTCTTTAGCGGGCAGTCGATTGGGACACCCGACACACTGGGCGGGTTCACTCGCGATACCCAGATCGCGCTCATTGCCCTTCCCGAAGATGATGACCAGGTCGTGATCCGTATCACCACGCAACCACTCATCGCGTGGTTGTGGATCGGTGGCGTGCTCATGGCCGTCGGCACGGTCTTCTCTGCGTTTCCACATCGACTGCATCGGCGTCCTACCGACCCGGTTTCGGCCGCACCTGGTGCTGTGGGTAGTCCTCCACATCCAGACGCTGACCATCTCAAAAACGCGGGTGATCCGGCCGACCCCATCGAGCCAGTTCCCGTCCCGAGCCCATGAACAACCCCGAATGAAGAATCGCAGCGCAATCGCTGCCGGGATCGTTGGCCTCGTGCTTGTGGTGCTGGTTGTGCTCTTGGCCACCAGCGATACCGAACGGACCGGTTCCGTGAACTTTGAAGTAGTCGGTGATGTGGCACCCCAGATCGAGGGCCCGACACTCGATGGTGGGCAGTACTCGTTGCGTGCCGAACGGGGCGACTGGGTTGTCGTGAACTTCTTTGCATCGTGGTGTGTGGGGTGTCGAGTCGAACACCCCGAGTTGGTGGCGTTCAGCGAACGGCACCAAGACGATGGGGTGCAAATCGTTGCTGTCATGTTTGGCGACACTGAAAACGATGCTCGAGAATTCTTTGAGGAACTCGGCGGGGACTGGCCGGCATTAGTCGAGGACACCGGATCGATAGCGATCGACTACGGCGTGACAGCAGTTCCGGAGACCGTGCTGGTGTCACCGAGTGGACGTGTCGTGCAGAAATGGATTGGCGCTCGTGGTGTCACCGCAGACGCGCTCGACGCAATGATCGCTCAGCTCGAAGGGGGCGGCTGATATGGCCAGAACTGGCTTCAAAGAGCAGTGGCGATGGTTGTCGTGGGTACTCATGGCAATCGTTGGTATTGCTGCCCTGATCGTTGGTGCCAGTGCCGATGGTGGCCCCCAAAGCGACGGCGAACGGATGTCGGAGTTGGCGTCCACAATTCGTTGTCCGCAGTGTCGCGGGCAGTCCATCGCCGAGTCCAACGTTGCCATTGCGCGCGAAATTCGGGGCGACATTCGAAACCGCATCTCGGCAGGTGAGTCCGACGACGATATTCGTCAGGTCTATATCGACCGCTACGGCCGTTCGATCGTGCTGAACCCCGACAGCGGTGGATTCACCGGATTGGTTTGGATCGTGCCCGTACTTGCTGCTGGGTTGGCCACCGCCGCGATAGCGCTGGCCTTCCAACGTTGGCGTATCGAAGCCAGTTCCATCGCGATAGCGGCCGACGAGGACCACGAACTCGTTGCCAAACTCCGACGAGAACGCCGGTGAGCGAGACAGCGACCAAACCGTCGCTCGATCCCGACGTCTTGGCTGCGCTAGAACGCGAACGTGACTTTCTGCTGCGTTCGCTCGACGATCTCGATGCGGAGCGTGCCGCTGGAGACCTGGACACGTCCGACCACGCTGCACTAGCTGACGATTACACCCGCCGGCTGGCCGAAGTCGCTCGTTCGATCGATGAGGAACGAACGGCGTTCGATCAAGTCGACACCAAACTTGATACTCGCCAACGAGTATTCACCGTGATTGGCATCGTGGTGCTTGCAGTCTTGGCAGGTGTGTTGCTGGGAGAGGCCTCGGGCTTCCGAAGCCCAGACGACAGCGTGACCGGCGATATCAGGCAATCATCCGCTGGTCTGTTGGCCGAGGCGGACACACTCACGCGCGAGCAGCGTTGGCCCGAAGCCATCGAGGTCTATGACGAAGTGCTAGACGTCGCACCAGGCAATGTCGAA
>DNHM01000373.1:1803-8933 GCA_003485885.1 Acidimicrobiaceae bacterium | reverse complement strand
CCACTTGGCGGGTTGATGGGCGACGGAAGTTCCGAGTCAAGGGCATCGACAACCCCGGCATGAGGATTCGTGGGATCCGGCAGAGCGGCAAGCAACACTTGGGTATACGGGTGCGCCGGCTTCGAATAAATCAGGTCGCTGTCGCCGATCTCGCACATCTTGCCCAAGTACATGACAGCAAGTCGATCGCTCACGTTGCGCACAACAGACAGATCATGACTAATGAACACGAGCGTGATGCCGTAACGCTCTTTCATGTCTTCGAGCATGTTCAGGATCTGAGCCTGAACGGATACGTCTAGCGCAGACACCGGCTCGTCGCAGATGACGATTTCCGGGTCAAGAACCAGTGTCCGAGCTACCGAAACTCGCTGACATTGACCGCCGGAGTACTCGTGGGGACGTCGTTTGGCAGCCTCGACCGGATCGAGGCCAACCGCCTCGATGATCTCATCGACACGGGCGTCGCTGAATCCGCCGGTAGTCGGGCGAAAGACACCCCGCAGAATCATATAACCGCCAATGAACCCGGCCGCTAGTCCCGCCAGGAGCACCAACGGCGACGTAAGGAAAGCGACGACAGCAAGCAACGCAGCCGCAATAACGAAGGCCCAGCCTGGTTTGGACACCGTCGTGTTCGACACGACCAGACCCTCGCTGACGATACGACGCACCGTTCGACGAGGGTTCAGCGAAGCGATGGGATCCTGAAAGATCATCTGGATCTTCGACCGGATCGCTCGGAGCTCTGCGTCGTCGAGAGAGTTCAGGTCTGTGCCCCGGAAATCGACCGTGCCCGAAGTAGGCCGCGGAATCTGGATGATGGCTTTGGCGGTCGTGGACTTACCGCAGCCCGACTCGCCAACCAGCCCGAGCGTCTCGCCCCTGACGACGTCGAAGCTAATGCCCGAAACCGCATGCACTACCGCGTGGCGATCCACAGGGAATTCGACCACTAGGTCTTCGACCCGCAACAAGACGTCGCTATCGGTGCGCAGATGGGCTTTACCGGTGCCAGCCATCAGCTAACCCCCGCAGTCTGGATCTTGAGGCCGGTGGCTGTCTGGCCGTTCTCGATATTGGCCGCACGTGCACTGCGACCGTCATCGGTGTTCACCGGGTAGAAACACGCAAACTTGTGATCGCCAGGACCATCGGCCTCGGGCAGATTGATGGTGCAGTCTTGTTGTGCGTACACACACCGAGGACTAAACCGGCAGCCGGAAGGTGGTTCCACCGGATCTGGCGGGGCCCCGGCAATGGGCGTCAGGCGAGTGTGTTTTGGTTGATCAACACGCGGAATCGCCGAGAAAAGGGCCTCGGTGTAAGGGTGGCTCATATCGCTGAAGAGTTCTTCGGATGGGGCCAGTTCCATCATGCGGCCGCCGTACATGACCATGATTTCGTCGGTCCGACCACGAGCCACGCCCAGGTCATGGGTGATCAGGATGACGGACATACCAATCTCGGTCTGTAGATCCTTGAGTAGATCGAGGATGTACTTCTGCACGGTGACATCGAGCGCTGTTGTTGGTTCATCGGCGATCAGCAACTCAGGTTCACCGGCCAGAGCGATTGCAATCATGACTCGCTGCCGCATACCGCCGGACAGCTCGTGGGGGTACTGACGCAGTCGACGTGCAGGCTCTGGAATGCCGACCTGGGTCAGCAGCTCGATGGCCCGCTGGGAGGCCTGTTCCTTGTTCATCGACAAGTGTTGCTTCAACGGCTCAAACAGCTGACGACCGATACGCATTACGGGGTTCAGTGACGTCATCGGATCTTGGAAGATCATGCCGATACGTTTGCCCCAAAAGTCTTGCCGGTCACGCCCCACCAGTTGATCGCCGGCGAAGAACGCTGAACCGGATTCGATTTGGCGGTTACTTGAGATCAGACCCATAAGAGAGCGGTTCAGGACTGACTTGCCCGAACCCGACTCACCGACGATGCCTAACGTCTTGCCTCGTTCGATCTGGAAGGAGACCTTGTCGACTACTTGGGCCAGCCCCCGTTCGGTTCGAAAACCAACGGAGTAGTCGCTGACATCAAGCAGCACATCGGGGTTGTTCACAGTGCCAGCTCGCGTACGTCGAAGTACTCACGCAATCGGTCACCCGCAAAGTTCAACGCCATAACCGTGAGAAACAAGGCGGTTATCGGCACGAAAGCGATCCAGGGTGCTTCCTCGAGCTGGCGGGTCTGAGCGCCGGTGAGAATGAGTTTGCCCCACGTACTGCCTTTCTCGACCGACAAACCAAGGAAGGCCAGCCCGCCTTCGGCCACGATGGCCACCGCTGTGCCCAGCAGTGCAAGCGCAGACATCGGGATCAACACGTTCGGAAGCAACTCACGGAGCATGATATGGGAAGGTTTCGCACCCATCGTTCGGGCCGCAAGCACGAACTCGCGCTCGGAGAAGACCAGGCTGGCCGACCGGGCGAGTCGCCCCACGGGTGCAACCGACAATATGCCCAGAGTTAGCGCAATCGTGAGCAGGCTGCGTTCCATGAGCGAGGTGATCAAGATGGCAAGGATCAATGCCGGGAACGACAGCAGCACCAACATGATGAACGACGTGATCTTGTCGAACATCCCTCGCACGAATCCACTAACCAGGCCGATTGTTCCACCGATGGTGAATCCGAATGCCACCGCCGAGAACCCAACAACAAGGGAGACTCGAGCGCCATAGATCGTGCGACTGAGCATGTCGCGTGCATCTTGATCGCTGCCCAGCCAGTGATCCCCCGACGGGCCGTACGGCGGTCGGCCTTTGCCCTGGATGTCGATGAAGTTCGCGTTTGGGTCTTTCAGTGGCAGGACCGGCGCCAACACTGCAAGCAGAACGATAAGCACGATCCATCCGACCGCTAGCCAGAATCCGGGTCCCAACGTCTTCTTCACGATGCCTGCCTGGGCGCCTTCGGGCTCGATTGCCTCGATCACACCGCCGGTAGAAACATCCTGGCTCATGAACGCACCCGAGGGTCAAGGACCGAATACAGCAAATCAACAAGGAAGTTGAGCACCACAAAACCGGTCGCAACGATCATCACGATCGCCAACACCACCGGGAAGTCTTCACGCAAGATGGCTTCGACAACCGCAGTACCGATGCCCGGAATACCAAAGAATGTCTCGACCACCAATGCTCCACCAACAAGGGCACCGGCATTGATACCAAACACGGTGATCACCGAGAACATCGACGGTCGCAGCGCGTGTCGGAACAGGACTCGACGCTTGCTTACACCCTTGGCTCGGGCCATAAGGATGAAGTCTTCCTGCAATGTGGTGATCAAGTCGGTCCGCAGCAGGCGTTGATACACCGCCGAGCCCGGCAAGGCAAGCGTGAGCGCCGGCAAGAACAGTTGCCACATGCGAGTAAAAAAACCATCACTGGCGTCATACCGCAGCGGAAACCAGCCCTGTTTCAGAGCAAACACGTAGTACAGCGATACAGCAAGAGCGAAGTTCGGCATCGAGATGAAACCGAACGATAACGCCGACGAAAAGCCGCTCATCGTCTTATTGACGCCGTCCACAAGCTCTCGTGCAGCAGGAACGGTCTCGGCAAACTGATGAGCGAGGAGCAGCGCTATGAACCAACTAAGCATCACTACGCCAACGACCGACCCAAAGAGCGATTGGGCGAAGTAGGTGACCGCAGTTGCTTTCAGTGCGAACGGCACGAGAAAGCGCCATGACCGTGGACCAGTATCCACGCCACCCAATGATCCAGCCGCAGATGAGATACCCCACGGAATGGCGATGAGTAGTGCCATTGCCTGAGCCATGCCCATCAGTACCAGCGAACGGGGCAAACGTTCCTTGATCAGGCCGGTGACAGGTGGCTGACCATCAGACGCGAAACGTACCCCCATGTCGCCTTGTACGAAGTCGCCAAGCCACCGGACGTACCGCTCAGGAAGCGGCTTGTCGAGGTAGTACTGCGCCTTGGCAGCTTCGATCTTGGCAATACTTTCAGGGTTTTCGGTATCACCAGCGATGGGACCAAGAATATTGAACAGGGGGTCGCCGAGGACATTCATTGCGACGAAGGTCAGCATGCTGACTGCCAGCAGCAGCAGCACCACCATTGCTAGTCGTTGCAGCGAACGTCTCATCGGCGACCGTTGTTCATCTCCGTGGGGTCACGTCGATTATTCCGCGAACCAAACGTTGCTCAGCCAGGTTCGGCCATTGAGCACGCAGCGCATGTCCACTCCCTCTGGTGTGGAGTGGCCGCACATGCCCCGTACGTTCTCAGAGAACGAATGGTCCCACAACGAGTGCAGAGTGAACACGTACAGGTAGTCCTGCTGGATCTTCTCACTGAGCTCGAACAGAAGCGGTTGACGTTCTTCAACCGTGGTCGCCAGTTCGAGTTGGTCGAGGATTGCATCGCGACTCTCATCGCAGAATCGTGGCCAGTTCAGTGACAGACCACCAATCGTGGCGCATTCGAGCCAAACACGGTCATCGGCCGGGTTCGGTGCACCGAATTGCCGCCAGGTCACAACGTCGAAGACACCGAAGGCGACTTCTTGGATGTGTGCATCCTGAGGAAGTTCCTGGAAGTTCACGTTGAAGCCGATACTCCAACCTTCGTCGAGGAGCTCGGCGATTCGAGTTTGTACAACGCTGGGGCCAGACCACTGGAATTCCATGTCGATCTTGCCATCGGTGCAGTTGTCGGGGAAGTCGCCGCAGTATGAGTCAACTAGGTCGCCAACCAACTCTGGCTGATCAGCTTCTTGTTGGACAGCTGGGTTGTAGTACGGGCTCGATGGCGTGAACATCTGATTGGCAGGCTGGGAGATGCCCAAACCAATGAGATCGATGTAGTTCTGGCGAGGTGTGGCAAACGTCAACGCTTTCCGGGCACGGATATCGTCGAACGGTGTGGCCGTGGAGTTCATCATGATGAAACTCTCGTCGCCCGAATCATCGAGCAAGTTCTGGATGCCATCGGTGTTCTTGAGGTCATCGATCGACGCCGGGTTGGTCGTCTGCAATGCCTGGATCTCACCTTGCAGAAGCAAGTCGTTACGGGTATCTGGGTCGGTCACGGTGACGAACTCGACAGCATCGAGATAGACATCACCGTTCCACCAGTTCTCGTTGCGCACGAAACGAGTCACGCTGTCTTCGTTACGGCTGTCATAGACAAACGGGCCGGTGCCGACGGGCGCCTGGTTCAGAGTCGGATCGGCAAGTGCAGCTTCGAGCCATGTTGGTGATGCGACCAAACCGAGCTGGCCGGATTGGCTGGTTGGCCAGTTCGCATTCGCTCCCGACAAGTTGTACTGCACCGTGAGATTATCGATTACTTCAATCGGGTTCTCGAGGTTGTAGAACGGTCGCACGGCCAGGCCCACAAGTGGATCCTGAAGCACGGTGCCGAAGTTCACCGCGATCGCAGCGGCATCCAGCGGTGTGCCGTCGTGGAATTCCACGCCATCGCGCAGTGTCATTGTCCAGACGGTGAAGTCATCGTTCGGCGTGAAGGATTCGGCTAGGTATGGCACCCATTCATCCTCGGGCGTCATGACCGCAAGTGTGTCGAACACCGCGACACCCATGAGCAAGCCAGGGGCCGAGAGCGCAGAGCTGACCGGGTTCAAGCCATCGACATCAGCCTCGAGTGCGTAACGAAGCGTGCCGCCGAAGACGGGATCTTCGCTGTCGTCGACCTCGATCAGTTCCACGGTGTCGGTTGACTCTTCTGGTTCATCGGCTGATTCTGCGCCGTCATCGGAACCAGAGTCTGCAGGTTCATCGTCGGTGGTTTCAGTTGAGCTGGTGTCCACGACTTCGGTGTCACCACCAGAAACCGTATCGCCACTATCGCTACCGCCGCCGCATGCGGCGGTGAACATCGCGAGCGCGAGCATCGCCGCAACGAGTCGAATGAAACATGAAATCATGAAAAGGTCCCCTCAGGTTCGCAGACTCCCGTCCGCGTGGTGTGACACTAGCCACATTTGGTGGCCTTGGTATGCCTCTAGCCATGAATTCGATACGAATATTTGAATTGTGGCGCCGCACCCACGACCGGCAAAGCCATTGGGTTTCTGTGCGGCCCTCTGGAGGCCCGATTAGGCGAGTTCTGGAAGGTTCTCGAACAGAGCTAGCGCGTCCGGGTTGGCGAGCGCTGATTGGTTGTTCACCGAACGCCCATGCACAATCTCGCGAACCGCAATCTCGGCGATCTTGCCGCTGCGGGTTCGAGGGAGATCATCGACGGCGAGAACAATCGCTGGCACATGGCGAGGCGTTGCACCCTGACGAATCGTCAACCGGATGCGGTCGACCAACGTGCTGTCGAGATCAACACCGTCCCGTAGCCGCACGAACAACACAATGCGGGTGTCAGCATCGTATATCTGACCAATGACCAGGCCCTCAAGGACCTCAGGGATCTTCTCCAGCTGCGAATAGATCTCGGCGGTGCCAATCCGCACCCCACCCGGGTTCAAGGTCGCATCGCTTCGTCCGTGAATCACGACACCACCCTGGTGCGTCCATTCTGCGAAGTCGCCTTGGTGCCAGACGTTCTCAAACTGCTCGAAATAGGCCGCAAGATATCGGTCGCGACCATTGTCGCCGAGAAACGTGAGCGGCATCGAAGGAAACGCCTTGGTACACACCAACTCGCCCTGCACGCCCGGTCCAACGGATCGTCCAACATCGTCGAACACATCGATCGCCATGCCCAGAACCGGTCGTTGGATCTGTCCGGAGTACACCGGCCCATTGGGATCACCCGAGACCAGACAGCCGCAGAGGTCGGTGCCGCCCGACATGGACAGCAGGTGGACATCGGCCGCGATTTCGTCGTACACGAACGCAAAACCCTCGGGGGAAAGCGGCGAACCGGTGCTGGCCAACGTGCGCATTGATGCCAGACCATGTCGATCGGTGATGGTCGCGTCTGCTTTGAGCAGCGTTTCGATGAACTTGGCCGATGTACCGAAAAACGTGATCCCGATGTCGTCGATCAGGCTAAAGAGTCGAGTCAGGCTGGGATGAGCTGGATTGCCGTCATAGACAACAATCGCGGCTTTGCTGGCCATCACGGTGGCGAGCCAGTTCCACATCATCCAGCCGGTGGTGGTGAAGTA
>DNHM01000373.1:0-1715 GCA_003485885.1 Acidimicrobiaceae bacterium | reverse complement strand
CCGCCGGCTCGATGCACGATGGGTTTTGGTTTCCCGGTGGTGCCCGATGAAAACAGGACGTACAACGGGTGGTCGAAGGGCAACGGAAGGAACGTTGGATCGACGAGCTCAACCTCGGCGAGCGCATCGGCCAGGCTGGCCCCATGGACGTCTGCATCGAGTTCGATGTCAGAATCGATGGCCTGATGCACGAACACCGCGTCGAGGCTCGGCAACGCAGCCCGCACGGTCGCCAAACGCTCCAGGCAGTCGAAGAGGCGGCCTCCGTAGGTGTAGCCATTTGCAGCAATCATGACCTTGGGACTGACCTGGCCGAAACGATCCAAGACACCATCAACCCCAAAGTCAGGCGATGTCGAAACAAATGTGGCGCCTAGGCCTGCCGCCGCGAGCATGACGATGTAGGTCTCGGCTGTGTTGGGCAGCCATGCTGCTACGACATCACCTACGCCGACCTGGTGGCGTCGCAATAGCTGTTGCATCTGGCCGACACGGCTCAACATCTCGCCTCGTGTCAGGCGTTCGGTTACCCCTCCTTCGCCACATCCCACGAGCATCAGGTCAGTGGGATCATCGTTCGGGCGCAGAATGTTCTCGGCGATGTTCAGCTCGGCGTTCGGGAAGAACCGCACGTCGGCGAGGTGCGTCGCTGGCTCGATGATGACTTCACCTTTGGTGCCAATGACACCAGTGAAATCCCAGATGGCATCCCAGAAGTGTTCTGGTTCGTTGACAGAAAACCAGTGCAAGGCTTCGAAGCTCTCGAATGGGCCATGACCGCGCTTGTCGAGAAACGCCTGAAACTTGCTCAGGCGGGTGTCGCTAGAGCGACGTTCGCTTGGTACCCACAACGGTTCCACGCCGGTCGGTTCATCCGTCATGATCGTCGGTCCAGCACTGGCCTGGCAGGGTTCACCGGGTTCACATGGTTACGGCATAGCGACCAGCGTTGGTTCCGCAAGCCGCTCTGCCCTGGCAAGCCCGTCGGTGGCTCGTTTGACAAAATTTGCTGCATCTTCATTTTCATAACACTGGGCCATCCCTGCAACCACATCAATCTTGTCGCCGAAGGTTCCGCCCTCGACCGGAGCACGCAGTTTTAGCAGGACACGGGCCAACCATTGCGTGGTTTCATGGGCATTTGCATGATCACCAACGAAGACAACCGCATAAGACGCTCGACTGAACCGGGCACCACTGCCGCTCGACAGCAACGCATGAACCCGCTCTGCGACCTCGCGTGTGACAGCCGCCGACGCCAGCCTGCCATGTTCTTTATCGATCTGATCGAGGTCACGGATCGTGAACATCAACATGGTCACATGTCCTGCTCGACGCGGCACGTCGAACGCTCGAACAAGTGCGTGCTGCAAACCAGCGGCCGACAGCAAGCCGGTCGATGGGTCAAAGTGATGCGCCTGCGCGATCGGGGCAAGTGAATGCCGCTGGGCCTGGGGTGCAGTGCGAACCGCCGCTGCTGCTTGGGCTTCGGTAACCATGCTCTTGTCGGACAACGGCGGTGATATGACCGGGGTTGGCCGCTCCACTACTGGTTTCGCATCGGTCGAACCTGCCACAGCCGCCGATGGCACAGTGTTTTCTGGTCTATTCCCACCAGCATTTCCTGCTCCGCTCCCGCTTGTCCCTCTTGTCAGCGCGCCGACCTCGTCGAAGCTCTGGTCGAGTGCCTCGAGCGCTCGAGCCCGCTCTCGGCG
>DNHM01000465.1 GCA_003485885.1 Acidimicrobiaceae bacterium | reverse complement strand
TCACCAACGAAGACAACCGCATAAGACGCTCGACTGAACCGGGCACCACTGCCGCTCGACAGCAACGCATGAACCCGCTCTGCGACCTCGCGTGTGACAGCCGCCGACGCCAGCCTGCCATGTTCTTTCTCGATCTGATCGAGTTCACGGATCGTGAACATCAACATAGTCACATGTCCTGCCCGACGCGGCACGTCGAACGCTCGAACAAGTGCGTACTGCAAACCAGCGGCCGACAGCAACCCGGTCGATGGGTCAAAGTGATGCGCCTGGGCGATCGGGGCAAGCGAATGCCGCTGGGCCTGGGGTGCGGTGCGAACCGCCGCTGCTGCTTGGGCGTCGGTAACCAGGCTCTTGTCGGACAACGGCGTTGATATGACCGGGGTTGGCCGCTCCGCTAATGGTTTCGCATCGGTCGAACCTGCCACAGTGGCCGCAGTCGCCACAGTGGACGCAGTGGACGCAGGGGCATGGTCCACCAGTGTTACCGCTGGCCTGACCCCTGCGACAGGCTTCGCTGCTCGCAGTACCTGGAGGGGCGAGATCTCCGCTGGTTCGCTCCGCCGATCTACCTCAGTCGCCGATGGCACAGTGTTTTCTGGCCTCTTCCCGCCATCACTTCCTGCTCCGTTCCCGCTTGTCCCTCTTGTCAGCGCGCCGACCTCGTCGAAGCTCTGGTCGAGTGCCTCGAGCGCTCGAGCCCGCTCTCGGCGCTCTCGGCGAGCTCGTCGGACGTCGTCGAGACCCCGGTCGGGTGGATCTGATGCAGTCTGAGCCTCTCCTTGCTCGTCAATCGACTTGCTGGCCAGAGCCAAACCAAACATCGAGATCGACATACACCCGAGCAGCGCCCAGCCTGGAGACCACGCGGTGCGATCGCTACGGGCAACGATCGCGCACGCCGCAGCAATAGGCCCAACGACCAGAACAACAACGACTGGGGCAGCAGAGCGCCGATCCCTGGCCAACCGACTGCCAAGGTCACCTCCCCCGAGAGCGGCACTCGCTGCGAGTGCGGCAAAGAGGAACGCCCACCAGCCCCGATCTAGATCTCGGCCTGCAACCGATAGGGCAAGCAGTACCGATGTAGCAGCCCCGGTAGCGCACACACCGCTCAAGGCAACCGGCATGTGTTGCGCGTGACTGGCGGCCACCACGGCCGCAGCCAGGATTCCTGCGAGCACGAACCACGTCGACGTTTCCAAAAGCCGGCCAACTGCCACCGAACCAAAGCCGACGTCGAAAAGGAATGCAACGGAGACACCAGCAAGCGCTCCGGTGGTCGCGCTTCCGAGAATCACGGCCGTGTCGAACCTGGCCGCTGACGCTCCGAGCACCCCAGCAGGTCTGGCCAGGATCACCATCGCTCCAAGAACACACACCCCAAACAACAAGGAACCCGCATGGTCATAACGCTCGAATAGGACTCCGCTATCGATGCGAAGCTCAAACCACACGTCTGGCACCGTCTTGAGCACCGGCGCAAGGCTGAGCAGCAACCACGGACCAAACGCTCGCAACCGCGGATCCATGGATGCGTCGAGGCAGACGAGGCCGGAGATGACTGCGGCGCCCATCAACAGCGTCGCCTCAAGATCACCGGTGGTAACCAGCGCTCCCAAAGCGGCAAGGATCGCAGCCGCAGCGGCTCCGATCCGAACGACGCGTTCAGCAGTCATGCCAGTCACGCTGCCCAACGGGCGAACGACGGGGCCAGCAGCACAGAAGCCTGCGTCGCTATATCACGGTCACCACCCTCGACCAGTGCCCAGATCACAACTGCCAGAGCAATGCAGACACACAGGTAGGCAGCGATGCGACGGATCGCGAACGCCGAAGCGTTTGGGTCCGTTTCTGTGTCTTCGCTCGGGGCCACCGGTACATCCTGCATCACTGTGGACAATCCAAAGGTACGCCAGCGGACAGCCGATGCAGCGCTCATAACTCCTGCATGGCTGTGGATGCAGGAGAGATGGTGCACGGCCACTAGGATTCGGCCTCGTAGGCGCAAGGAGACATGGTGACGAAGACAAGCAGCGGGGTCGATCTCGCCGAAATCGGAATCTTCTCGGAGCTCTCGAAACGAGAACTCAAAGCGGTTTCCCGACTCATGACCGAACTCACCATCAAGGAGGGCGCGACGCTGACCCGTCAAGGTGAGCCCGGCCGAGAGTTCATGATCATCAGTAGCGGCACTGCCAAGGTCGAGATCGACGGACAGACCGTCGCGCACCTAGCGCCGGGCGAGTTTCTTGGTGAACTTGCGGTCATCAGCGGGACACCACGGACGGCAACGGTCACGGCAACATCACCCATGATCATCGAGATCCTCAATCGACGCGAGTTCATGGCGTTGCTCGACGAGAGCGCCACTTTGGGTCGCAAGATTCTCGTAGGTGCAGTCAAGCGACTGCAGATGAACGAACGAACCAAAACCAACTAGAGACGCGCTCCTCCTGCATCGCCGAGGCCCTGTTCTTAGGACCTTCGTCACTTTTGTTCACCCCGACCCCCTTACGCGTGCCGCCAGGTGCGTGACGACGTTCGGATTAATTACGTCTCAACTCGGACATATTGCGAGTGACCTAGGTTGGTCTCACACTCCGCTCCTCATTGGCCTAATCATTGGCGCCTTGGCTGCAGCGTTGGCACTGGAACATCTGTATGTCAAACATGGCCGGCTGAGACTGCTCGACATCGTCAAACCACTCGCGATAATCCTTGCTCTTGCCTTGGCAGCAACCACAGCACCCGCCCAGGGATGGGCGCAGGGTGAGTCTCAACCAGTTGTAATCACCGGAACGCCTACCAAGGTTGGCGACTACTCCGTGGTTATACGGCAGATCGAAGCCGACGGCGACGGACCCGAGATCCGCTTCGATTGGTCCATTCGGCCATCTACCGATATCGAATTTGCTCTCTGACAGAAGCGCCACTTCTGACTGTCACACCCGCTGGTCATACTCAGTGTGTGCCTTGGCGGCGGGGGTCACCCGCTGCGCTCTGCTTGTGACGCTGCGGCACAACACGTCGCCGTTCTGCAACAGCAAAGGTCGTCATGGCCACCGAACCTTCCTTCCCTTTTCCGGACGTTCCACCAGCCACTGTTCCGGTTTCCGCTCGACGCCCAGATCTTCGTGAGCGCCTGCACCTCAGGCTGCAACGACACGTCCGCTCCGAAGCCTTTCGTCCCGCACTCACCGTGGTGGGTTTCCGGGGTAACGACACCGACGTGGTGCGACACGGCGTTGACCGGCCCGAAGATGCCGTGCTTGAACTGGTGCTGCCATCCCGCTACTCCGCCGTCGGGGTACTGGCCTCGTCGATCGTCGCCACACCACCTGCCGGCACCCATCGCGACGCTGCATTGGCAATCGGCGTGCCCAGATCCGGACCTGTTATCTCGCTCCTCGCCACCAGTGAGCAGGTCATCGACACGAAAGAGCCACAGGGCTGGTTGATCGATGCCTGTCTGCGATCGGTCGGCCGACCTACCGCCCCGTGCCAAATCCCCACACTTGAATTTCCAATTGCCTTGTGGCTGGACCGGTTGATGGTTGCCATCTTGAACGCTCCGTCCACTGCGCCGGTTGCCTGGGAAACCGCCATTCGGTTGTGTCCGGTCCCCAGGCAATGGCGATCAGACGATCCTGTTGACCTTGGTCGCACACTCGGGTCGACCACAGAATCGTGGGCCGCGTTACGTTCGGCCGCTGCCCAAGGTTCGCGGTCTCCTGTCGGCGTCTCGCCAGA
>DNHM01000541.1 GCA_003485885.1 Acidimicrobiaceae bacterium | reverse complement strand
GATCGCAACCTTCTTCACGATTGCCCACTCCATCGCCTTCACGCTCGCTGGTATGGGATGGTTGCCAACGCCCCCATCAAAGATCGTTGAGACGATTATCGCGCTGTCGATCGCGGCGGCAGCGCTGCACAATCTCAGGCCGATCTTCCCCAATAAGGAGTGGAGCCTTTCGTTTGCGTTCGGTCTGTTCCACGGGATGGGCTTCGCCTCGCTTGTGTCAGACCTCGATATCTCTCGATCAAGCCAGTTGGTGTCGTTGCTGGGTCGCAACGTGGGCATCGAAATCGGTCAGGTTGTTGTGATCCTGCGGTTGTTCCCAGGGCTGTTCATGCTTCGGCGTACACCGGTGTATCGCCCATTTCTCGCGATCTCATCGGTCGCCCTTGCTGTGCTCGCCATGTTGTGCTCAACCGAACGTGTCTTCGAAGTAGACCTGGGTACCGACAGCATCGTCGAGGGGTTCGCGTCTGTTCCCGTTGGGTATTACCTAGCTGGGATCTTTGCTGCGGTCGCCGGCGGATGTTTCTTGTACTTCCGCAACCGCAATGAACTACTACCGACGAGATCGCTACGTCAGGCCGGTTAAACCTCGAGCAACCAGCTGTGTTCGTTGAATGTGGTCAGGCTGCGCACGCCCGAACGCGAGGCGGTGACCCGCGTGACCGAGGCGTGATGCGGCGCTACAGGGTGTTTTGACTCGAGCACATCTTTCACTACCACGTTGATGACCCCGCCGTGGCAGACGACCGCCACGGTTTCGCCGGGATGGCGTTGCACGATCTCGCTGAAACCGCTCAATACTCGGCGCTGGAACGCTGGTCCCTGGTACTGGTCAAGCAGAGTGATGGCTTCGTCGCGTGTCATACCAGCGAAGGTGGCAGGGGTGGGGTAGCTGCCGAGTTCATAGTCAAACTCCGCAATGCGTTCGTCGGTCACTGGATCGATACCGCGCTGGCCAAGGAGCGGAACTGATGTCTGCTGTGCTCGACGCTGTGGGCTCACATAGACGGCATCGAGCGTCGTATCGGTGAGAAAGCCAGCGGTTGCAGCCGCCTGGCGTTCTCCGAGATCGGTCAACGGCGGATCGCTGAGATCCTCGCCAGTGAGATCGGGTTCGCCATGCCGGATGATCACGAGCTGCATGCTTAGTAGCCGCCTAAGGCGGTGGACTCGAGAAAACGCTTGGGGTTATCGACCAGCATGGTGTCGATCTGCTCGGGCGTTACGCCATCTTCTAACAGCGCGGGAAGCACGTCATGGCTGATGTGTAGGTAGTGCCAATCGGGCAACGCACCCATTGGTACCTCACCAGCGATCCAATCGATGTAACACGAGGCGTCGTGGCTGAGCACCATGCGGTCGGCGTAACCCTGTCGGCACAACTCCGCGACGACGGCAGTGCGTGCTGTTGACGGAAGGTAACCATCGATCCCAAAACGGTCCATACCCAGGTAGCTGCCTCGATCAGCGATCTCCTTGAGGTAGTCGATGTTGTCGGTATCGCCGCAATGTCCGATCACGACCCTGGTCAGGTCAACACCCTCGGATTCGAAGACATCTTGTTGTTCGAGTCCCCGTCGCATCTCGGCGTTGGTGTGGGTGGTGATCGGCACGCCGGTTTCACGATGCGTCTGGGCGCACGCCCGCAAGGTCCGTTCGACGTCGGGAGTGACGCCCGGTTTGTCGGTGGCGCACTTGATGACGGCGGCCTTGATACCGGTGTCGGCAATACCGTCGACGATGTCGCTGACGAAGTGGGTGGTCATCGCGTCGACTGCGCCCGGCTCGGGAGCCCGTCGCAGGTAATAGTGGGGGAGTTCGTTGAAGGTGTAGAGCCCGGTTGCGACCACAATGTTCAGGTCGATCTGGGCTGCGACTCTCGCTATGCGGGGGATGTAGCGGCCAAGCCCGATCGCGGTGGGATCCAGGATCGTGTCGATCCCGGCCTGCTTGAGTTCGTTGAGCCGGGTGACGGCGTCCGCAATACGAACCTCCTCATCGCCCCACTCGTCGGGGTAGTTCTGCTGAATTTCGGTGGAGATCACGAAGACATGTTCGTGCATCAGAACTCGGCCAAGGTCAGAGGCTTCGATCGGACCGGTCGCGGTTTCGACAGTGGTTGCTAACGACGATGTCATCTGCCCACAATTACAGGTTGGTGATACGGAACCCAACAAGGGCTGCTTCGACGGCGGCGAAGTCCTGCTCTTCGGGCAGTGAATGCCGGGTCCGAGGTCTTCGGCCAGAACAACCAGATCGGTTATCGCGGAACCGCAGTACCAGCGAAGGTGGGGTTCGTTCTAGTTTGGGCCGATGGACCCAACGGAGCTGCTGACCCCTGGCGATATCGGTGAACGCTGTCGCAGCGACGGTGAATTCAGGCTCGCCGTGCAGTATTGGACCGGCGGTTATCGCATTGAGATCGGTGACCGGCTCACCGGTGTCTCGGTTGTCGACGGCACGGTTGTCGACGGCGTGCCCGATCCTGGCCCCACCGTGATCTCGTTGTCGGGTACACCCGAGGTGTGGGAGCCGATGCTGCGGGCCGTGCCTCCACGCTTGGCTAACACTGTTTCGGTCATGGTTGGCCTTGGACTGGAACTCGATGCCGATCCGCTGCTGTGGTGGCAGTACCTGCCAGCTACCGAACGGCTGACCGAACTGTTGCGCGCCCCAGGCAACGCTCGCCCCGACACGATTTCTGCCCAATCAAACCCGGGCGAACACGATGCCCCCACCGGGCGATATGTCCACGTGGAGCTCGACGGTCTGGATCATCGCATCTACTACGAAGAAGCCGGCCAGGGCGTGCCGTTGTTGTTGCAGCACACCGCTGGCTCCCACGGTCTGCAATGGCGCCATCTCTTCGAGAACCCGGCCATCACCGACCACTTCCGGCTCATCGCCTACGACCTGCCGTTCCATGGCAAGTCGATTCCGCCGACTGGGCGAACATGGTGGGAAGAGCCGTACAAGCTGACCGGTGACTTCCTGCGCCAGGTTCCGTTGGCGTTGAGTGCTGCGCTTGGTCTTGATCGGCCAGCTTTCATGGGATGTTCGGTGGGTGGTCTGCTCGCACTCGATTTGGCGCTGCACCATCCTGATCACTTTCGCTCTGTTGTTGCGATCGAAGGAGCGCTCCACATCGGCGGAGATTTTGACAAACAGTTCGGCATGTCACATCCCCAGGTCGGTGGACTGTCCAAGGCCCGGATGATGGAAGGCCTGTGTTCGCCGACATCACCTACCGCGTATGTCAAGGAGATCTCGCAGGTCTACTCGGCTGGCTGGCCGCCGGTCTTCCTGGGCGACCTCTGGTATTACCTGGTCGACTACGACATTCGCGATCGGGCCCATGAGATCGACACCGATCAGTGCGGCGTGCATATCTTGAACGGCGAATACGACTACACCGGCTCGGTCAAGAAAGGCCGCGCTGCGCACCAGGCAATCGCGGGTTCAACCCATGCCGAAATGTCTGGCATCGGCCACTTCCCAATGGCCGAGAACCCTGATCTATTCATGAAC
>DNHM01000368.1 GCA_003485885.1 Acidimicrobiaceae bacterium | reverse complement strand
CCGGGGTTCTTGGCCAGGTACTGCTGGTGGTAATCCTCGGCGTAGTACCACTCGCCTTCGGCGGCGATCTCGGTGGTGATCTCGCCGAAGCCGCCTGCTGTCAGCTTGGCCTGGTACTGATCGCGGCTTGCCGATGCGGCAGCTGCCTGTTCCGGCGAATTCGTGTAGATCGCCGACCGGTATTGGCTGCCAACATCATTGCCTTGGCCCATGAACTGCACCGGATCATGATTTTCCCAGAACACCTTGAACAGTTCCTCAATGGTGACCAGGTTGGGGTCAAACACGATGAGCACGGCTTCGGTGTGCCCGGTCATCGACGTGCAGGTCTCTTCGTAGGTCGGGTTCGGCGTTGTGCCACCCGAGTAGCCAGCAGCAGTTGAGTAGACGCCTGGCATCTGCCAGAAGAATCGCTCGGCGCCCCAGAAACAACCCATGCCGACGACCAGTGTGTCCATACCATCGGGCCAGGGACCCTGGAGCGGCGTACCCAACACGTGATGGGCGTCTGCGACAGGGATCGCGTTGGCACGACCGGGCATGCAGTCTTCAGGGGCTGGAGGAGGTGCGGGTTGACGACGGAACATTATCTCTCCTAGATAGAGCCTCGGCGGGAGGCGGATTCAGAGTCCTCGTCTACCACCGTGCGGTGAAAGCGAGCTACGAGATGGGCGGCACCGATCGGAAGGGCCGAACGGACGGTGGTGGACATGACTACTAACGCGTTATAGGTAGAGATGCTTCCCTACTCCACAGACTTTCGCAGTTGGAAAGATTTCATGCGAATTGAGCCACCGATTGCATGGCCTTCGTGGGAATGACCCTCATCTGTTCTGGTGTTTTGCTGTGGTGCAGTAGTTTCGAGAGGTAGTGGGGGATTCATGTCGGTCACACAAGGCGACGTCAGTCGACAACTCGTGGACAGCTCGGTGTGGAGCGATCAGGACTTAGCCAACCATGGCATACCGGTGTACGACATGCCGTTCGTATCAGTCGGCGGCGGAATCGGTTCGTTTGCCATGGTCGACACGCTGCGGATTGCGGGGATCACCACTGACCAGATTCGGGTTATCTCCGACCTCGAGCGCCCGTCTCAGACCTACGAATACTTGGCAAGTAACAGTCAGATTCGTAGCGGACACCGGTTGCGCAGCGACTCAAGTTCAACCGTCGACTGCATCTGGGGTTGGCCCGGTTATGCACTGCGCGAAGCGTGGGGCAAGAAGACACCGGGCGTCGCCGTGCAAGTGCTGCTCGAACCGGTAGCCGCCGACTACTACACACCAAAGGCCGGACAGGTCTACGAGTCACTCAACCGCGAGGCGGCTCGAATCCGTTGGAACCAGATGGTGGTGCCGGGCATCGTTCGTCATGTGCGGCGGCGGGACCGAGGCGACTACTTCGTGCTCTCCACGCCACCTGCTGGCTCGGCCGCCACGAAACGTATTGCGTTCCGGTCTCGTTTCATCCATATGGCTGTGGGTTACCCCGGTGTCCGTTTCCTCGACGATCTGCAGGCCTACCGGAAAGAACACAACGACTTTCAACGAGTCGTGAATGCCTATGAACCGCATGATCACGTGTACGCCGAAATGCGACGCCGCCCGTGCACGGTGCTGGTCCGCGGCGCAGGCATCGTGGCTAGCCGAGTACTCCAGCGCCTCATCGATGACCGCGATCAGCACGGCGCACAGACCACAATCGTGCACCTGTTTCGCAACTACCCTGCTGGGCCTCAGGGCGACAAGGCAACCTTTCGCCGTCCCGCTGCGAAGGGCTGGGCGTATCAGGGGTTCAACTTTCCCAAGGCAGCGTGGGGCGGGCAGATCCGTGACCATCTCGAATCACTCGAAGGCGATGCCCGCCGTGACTTCATCGATGCCATCGGCGGCACCAATACAGCGCCCCGGAAGCACTGGCGTGAACAACTCGATCGGGGTGAGGCGCAGGGGTTCTATCTCCAGGGCCGGGGCGAGGTCCAGTCGGTTATACCCATTCCTGACACTCGTCAGATCCGCACCGTGGTTGGTGGCACTACTGGCCTGCCAACCACCGAGTACGACGCCGATTTCATCATCGATGCGACCGGCCTAGAAGCCAACATCGAAGATCATCGGGTCGTCATGGATCTGCTGCGCCACGTGGGTGCGGGAAAAAATGTTAAGGGACGCCTCGACGTCGAACGTGACTTTCGGGTGCGCAACGCCGACAACGGCGAAGGCCGTATTTTTGCAAGCGGATCGATGACACTCGGCGGTTACTACGCCGGTGTTGACTCGTTTCTGGGGCTTCAATACGCGGCCCTGCGGATTCATGACAACCTTGTAGATGCGGGCTTTGGCCAACGCATCGGGCCGGGTCGCTCAACGTCGCAGTGGTGGAAGTGGGCAAGGAACACCGGGATATGAGAGATACCGGGATATGACCCCAACACTCGCAGGCCGCATGCAAAGTCGGCTGGCGCTCCTCGGCACCGTTGGTGTCGTGTGGACTGCTCTCATTGGGCTGGCCGTCCCTCGCCCCGAGGGCGCCGAAACGTCGGCTATCTACAAGGCTCTGTTCACTGCCCTGCTGATCGTCGCCGTGGCGGGCATCGTGTGGGAGCTCGTTTACCATGCACTCCAGCAGTACCGGTGGGAGAAGGACTGGCCCACACTATTTGGCCTGATCGTCGCTGTTCCCGAAGGCACCATGGTCTGGATCCTCCTGAAGAATCAGATCCCTTGGGATGCCGGACCAGTGCAAGCCAGCACCTTCCTGACAATGTTCATCACGCTCTGGCTTCTCATTTGGGCCATCACCAACGGACCCCTCCAGATCGTCGCGTTGCGCTGGCGTTACCGCGGCGGCCGCTTCCTCGGCGGTTGGGGGTAGTCAGCGTTGGCTACGCGAACTCCGCCAACGCTGTTTTCCACCCACCACATCGACGGTCCCGGACCGCTTCGCTACCTAGCTACGACGCATGCGCTGTCCGCCTTAAGCCTCTACGATCCCGGTGATCTTGTTGACCCGGGGTAGGAGTCACGTCATGGAGGGTCAGACCCCACGTGACGGAGGGTCAGACCCCACGGCGCAGATCTAGGAGAGTTCGACGATGCCGTTTGGGGTGTCGATGGTGACGGTGAGGTTTGCTGGGCCAAGAATGAATTCAACTGAGTCGCTCAGGCCCAGACCGGTGAGCGCTGTTCCAACCCGTTCATCGGGGTTCGTGACCGAGAGCCTCACAAGAGATCCCATTGATGGTAGCGATGCTGCTGGGCTTGGGCCGCCGAGCCAATCGATTGCGAACGGGATGCCCCCTTCGAGTCGAAACCCGGTGTCGCCGCCAGCCGTGAGTTCCCATTCGAGGAGAACGCCGTCGGGTTTCATGCGACTCATTGCCATATGAGTACCAGGGTCGAAGCCAGCATCACGAACGACTTGAGCGAGATCATCGAGCGTCTCATCGCCAATCGTGTGCACGGCAAACGCCACCAGCTTGGGTCCGTCGAGATCGTCGAGGCCGAACCCCCGTGCACGTTCAGGTTCAGGTTGATCCGGATCACTACCGATGATCTCAAAGTACGTGCGATCGTCGAAGGTCAGCAGCGTGTTGTGCGTTCCCCTGCCGACATGAGGGCCACCAACAACAGCGGTAGCACCGGTGAGGTCGTGGATGATGCGCGTGCCTTCGTCAACATCGGGACATGCAAAGACAATGTGGTCAAGTTCCGCCATAGTCGACTCAGGGTAGCCAAGCGGGCCAGGTCCACAGAATCTGGCAGCTCAGCCATCCAACTGTTCGCGGGCGTCCCACAGGTGGTGCTCGACATCGTGCAGCATGTAACGAGCTAAGGATTCCACGGTGAAACGGGGACCGTCGCTGCGGATCCCTTCCTTATCCCATTCGTCGTCGTCAACCCGATCGAGCAGGTCAGCGAACTTGCCAGCGTTCGATGCCAAGTCATAGGCCACCTTGGCTGGATCCTGGCTGGCATAGTCGCTTTTAACCGCTTCGACTTCCTGGTTCCAGTCGTTGAACGTTGGGGGTTTGCGTTTCTTCAACATCTGGCGGCTGCGTTCTTCAAAGATCTTGAATACGTCGCGCACATGGCAGCCGTACTCAAGTGGCGTCCAGGTGCGGTCATCACCATCACGAAGGCTCTGGACGCCAGGACCGCGCCCCAGCAACTCACGCCACGCGCCACCAACAGCTCGGACCCGCGGCCCAAGCTCATTTCGGCTCAGCGCATCAGCTTTGTACCCGCACTCTTCGCATTGACGCTCGAGCACCCATGTCCAATCACCATCTTCACCCATCCGCCCACAGTACGCCCAACGCTCCCGCTTGGCGATTCAAGATTGCCAAGGGAGATCAAGCGGGATACAACCCAGCCAACTCATGCCACGAGGCGACTGTCCATCAAACGATTCCTGCGAGCGCTCCTGCCCCACCAATATCTCACCAACAGCGCTGTTGAGGCATTGGGAAAGGCGGGCGCAGACACGTGCTGGACTGCGCTCGACCGGTCTACTGAGCGGGGTCGAGCTCCTGCGTCGAACTGCCCGCTATTCGTCAGCTTCCCATTTCAGGGCGAGACCGTTTTTCAAAGACTCGCCCAAGTTCACCAACGAAAGTGGCCGTCATCTCGTTGAGCTCAACCGCCGAATACGGACCTACAACGATCGAGACTCATTGTCTCGACTGCTCTCAATAGGCCACGCGTGACACCCCTTATAAATATTGTTAATCAATTAGGACTCTTTAATAGTTACCTCTATCTATAGCCGTGTAATGAGTCCGATGATTGTGTAAGTTCTTCCGTCATGGAACTTGATAGTCCTGTGAGCTCGCCTGGCGACAAAATGGGCCCGTGGCAATTTCTTACGAATCACACCCACGTGCTGGTGGCGATTCGTCGCAATCCCAACATTCGTCAGCGAGAAATCGCCGACCAGGTCGGCATTACCGAAGGCGCGGTGCAACGCATCGTGCATGAACTCGAAGAGAGCGGTTGCCTGACCCACACCAAGGTCGGTCGACGCAATCACTATGAGATCGTCTTCGACCGCGATTTACGTCACCCACTCGAGACGAATCACACCCTGGGCGAGCTACTCACCCTGCTCGAAGACTGAGTCGAAAACGAGCCCAAACACGCGTGTTTGAACGCTCCTGACGAGGCGTTCCCAAAATACAGAACGTGACAGGCCCCAACTTCACGCTGGCGTTTAACGCTTCCTACGCGGGCCGTTCGGTGATGTCGATGATCACGGGCTCAATGGAACCACCGAACTCGAGAACCCGTCCAACGAGCTCAGCGAGCCCCTCAGGCACCACCTTGTCGTTCGTCTCGTGTAACTCGGCTGGTGTGAACCAGCGCATGTCGACGATCCCTTCGCCCCGTAGTTCGTGCTCAGCCAAGGCTGGCGCGAGGGCAAATTGACGACATGGCACCAGATGAATGTCTTCCTGCTGCCCGCCGTAACCC
>DNHM01000035.1 GCA_003485885.1 Acidimicrobiaceae bacterium | reverse complement strand
CCTCGGGGACACACCGTAAAGAACCGGCCCTGGGGGTCGATGTGTGGAACCAAACCTGCCAGGTCGTATTCGTCGGCCCCATAACCATGCACCAGCACGAGTAGCCGCTCCCCCACGCCGGTCGTTCCCACAATGTTCAGCTGAAGCTCGCTCATGAGCTGGACGGTAGCTCGCCGGACTTGGCCATCGCCCCTGAGCCCCACGGCAATCTGTTTCTTCTAGAGACAACTTGGGCGTGGCGGGTTGCACGTTCAGCGAGACCAACCCACCATGATCCGTTCAGCGAAATCATCGGGCCGCTCGCCATAGATACGTTTGCCAAGCCGCAACGCTTTCTTGCGGACCTTGTGTTGTCGTTTGCGGGCCAACTCACATGCCTCCATGCCTTCGTCGGTACCCCTGACACCTTCAATGAGCACCGCAAGATCGTGGTCCTGGCCAATCAGGTCACCGAGTGCATCGAGATCGACGACCAGTGCAGCCAGGGCATCGCGATCGGTGGCGACGAGGAGTTGGACGTGGTACCCCAGGTTCTTGGTGGACTTACGCCACTCGTGCATGCGGTCGTCGGTCGGCTTCCGCTTGGCGGCACGGAACGACTGCCGACCCTGTCGATAGCTCAGCGTGAGCCCCTTGACGATGGGAGCCGCGTCGTCGGGAAGGTCCCATCCGTTCGCAGCGACACGTGCCGCTGCAACGAGCTCGCGGGCAACGCCGGTGCGTTCGTCACCTTGCTGCAGCGAAATGGTTGCCGCCGCAGCAACATCCACTTGGCGATCCCTGATGGCGAGCAGGTCGGGCGACAGGCCAGTTGCGGGAGCAAGCGAATCGATGGTCTCCGCCATGACGTGAGCGTCACGAGATGCAGAAAACTGGGCCGACGCATCTCGGACCAGATGGTTGAAATCACGGAAACGGGGGCCGAGAGCGGGCCGAACCAACCGTGCGACGGCACGAAGCTCCTTGCACCGCTTCCGGAACTGATGGACCGCGTGTTCAACGTCGACAGGGTTGGGCGAACCCATGGCATCAAGCCTGCCCTCGGCGTCATCAAATACGCCGTCGAGCACTCGAGCGATGTCTTCGGGAATGCTGTCGCCAGGATTGAGCTCGAACACACAGCCAGTCTTGTCGCTCTCCGGCCGAACCGACCGGGACTTCGGCCCCTTTTTCAAGGTGCACACCGGACAACCGCAGAACCCAACCGGACCAGCGTTCAAACCCCGTCTAGCTGTCGAAACCCTTTTGGTGCCACTCGTTCTGCGGCTTGTTCGGCGTCACGATGAGGAGCACTCGACCGTCGCGTTCCATCTCGGCGAGCAGCTCGGCATCGTCTGCCTCGAAGCGGCCGTGTTTGTTGCGCAGTGCCTTGAAATACGGCAGACCAAACTCGTTGTCTTCACTGACCTCGGCCACACCGTCAACCACGACATAACGGAACCCGGTCACGTCATCAATGATCAACTGGGCACGAGGGTCATTGTTGAAGATCCGATACTTCGCCCGATCGTTGGTGGTCGAAATGAAGAACTTCCCGTCATCGAACACGAACCAATTTGGCGTGAGATGAGGCCGACCATCGGCCCGGATCCCAGCCACAACCGCGTTGCGTGGCTCAGCCATGAATGCATTCATTGCCTCAATATCAGTCATAGCCGCACCCTATACGAAGGTATGGCTCAGCTCGTTCGACCACCAAACGGGCCCAGCCACGAGCGACCAAACCGCAGGTAGCACGAGCCCGACGAGCCCTCGACGATGGCAAAACATCCCGAGCCGCTATCAACAAAGCCGCCAAACGCGGCAACGCCGCCATCGATACCGACTTCATCAACAAGGTCGCGGGTGGAAACAGACCAAGCCCAAAACATCGCGAAGAAGTTCATCGCCGATCACGCCGACCCCGACGGCACCCAAACCGAACACGACCGCATGCGGGCGGCCCACAGGTCGCCGGCCTCGGTGCGGCTTTAGCGCTTCTTCGGATACGGCAGTATGACCACAGCCGAGAAAAAGTAACCGCCAGCGATCAGCAGCCAAACATTGCGGAATGCATCGACGGATTCGTTGGTGCGTCCGCCAAGTAGCGCAACCGCGATGGCGACGCCGATCGCGCCGCCCATCCGTCGAATCGTTTGGAAGACGGCATTTCCCATGCCCAGGTCCTGGTTGGGCAAATCAGTGAGGGCCGCGTTGGTCACGACGATGCCGACCATGCCAGCACCGAGGCCAAAGATGACCAGCCCAATCAGGTACAACGACCAGAAGTCAGGTGTGTCGTCTACACCAAAGACCCACACCAACATGCCCGCTGCAGCGATCAGCCCACCGAGGCTGAGTACACCTCGGTACCCGTGACGGTCTGACCAATGGCCAACGGGGATAGACACGAAACTCACCACCATCCCGATCGCCACCGCTGCGCCTCCGCCAAGTGCCGAGTAACCCCACACATTGATCAAGAACAGTGGCGTGGTGAAGAACCATGCATTAATCGCCAGCTGGGTACCCGCCTGCGACAGGTTGGCCAGCGAGAACGTGCGGTGCCCGAACAGACCAAGGTCCACCAGTGGTGACGCCGCATGCATGCACCGCAAGATGAAGGCGGCCGATGCAGCGGCTGCGATGACCAGCGCGGCAACCACACCGGTGCTTCCCCAACCCCAGCGTGGACCCTGCAGTACACCAAAGGTGAGCAACCCGATTGCAGCGGTACCGACCACGGTCCCCACGTAGTCGATCGGACCAGCACCTTCTGCTCGTTCGGTCTCGGCCAACACCCGGCGGCCCAACGCCAACACAATCAAGCCGATCGGGATGTTGATCAGAAACGCCCACCGCCAGTCGACCGCTTCAATGGCGATCGCACCCAAGGTCGGCCCTGCGGCCGCTCCTGCGCTAGCGGTCGTGCCCCAGATCCCCACCGCCAGACCTTGTTTCGATGCCGGGAACAGCGGCAACAACAGAGCGATCGCTGTCGAGGTGACCATGGCCGCACCGGCACCCTGACCCACCCGCGCTGCGATCAACACCCCGGCAGTCGGCGCCGATGCGGTGATCGCTGAGACAGCAGTGAAGATGGCCAGGCCGGTCAGAAAGATCCGGCGTCGGCCGAGTCGGTCGCCGAGTCGGCCAGCAACCAGCAACAGCGCCGCGGCAGCAATGGCATTACCCGAGAGCGCCCACGCCAGAGTGGATCGAGGCGTGTCGATGAACTCGTCCTCGATGAACGGGAAGGCCACGTTCGCAGCCATCAGATCGAGGATGATGATGAACGTGGCCGACGACACCAGCGCCAGCGAGAGCCACGACTGTCGGCTCACCCGATCTGGCTCACTGCTGGAACCAGACCAACGTTGGTCGACGCGATTCGACCCGGATCGATTCACCGCGTGCCTCCCCAAGCTTGTTGCTAGTGGGCGACGCTACCTCTCGGAACGATCAGAACTATAGACAACGCCGGTATCGCCACTGCCTACTACCTCTCGATGCGGCGCACGGAGACCGTGACACTTTCAAGAGTTCGTTACTGCGACACGGTGTCACGGCGTCTCTACTTCGCACTGCACGAATACATCAATACCGTTGCCGCCGACGCAATCGTCTTGGTCACGGCCGCCATCGATCGTGTCATCGTCGCCATTGCCATCGATCGTGTCATCGCCGCCATTGCCAAAGATCGTGTCATTGCCGCTGCCGCCAAAGATCGTATCCGTTTTACCGCGACCGTAAATCGTGTCGTTGCCGCCATCGCAATAGACCGTGTCTTGGCCGTTGCCAGCGTCAATCCAGTCATCATCGTCTCCGCCATAGATCGTGTCCCAGCCATTCTCGCCGTAGATCTGATCTTCGCCGGCCTGTCCGTAGATTGTGTCTGCGCCAGTCCCGCCTCGAATCTCATCATCATTGGCGCCACCAATAATGCAGTCATCTCCGCCCCTACCGTCTATAACGTCGACGCTGGCGCTGCCAAGAATCAGCTCGTTTGCTGATGTACCCGTTGCCACACCGTTGCTTGCGATTACTAATTCGGTAAGCAGCATCGTTTCGCACTCGTCGAGCATGCTGCACCCGTGAGTCGCGATTGTGCACACACTGCTGGAGGTTGTCTAGCTTCGGGTAATGGACATTCGACGTATCACCGAAGTTGGTATTGCTGTGCACGACCTCGACGAGGCCGTCGCTCTCTTCGAGAACCTTTTTGATGCCGAGGTCGGTGAACTGATCGACGTGCCGATGTACGACATGCGGTTCAAGATGTGCCGGGTTGGCAAGGTCGATTTCGAAGTTATGGCTCCCACGGCTCCCACCGGGGTCATCGCTGACTTCTTGGCAAAACGTGGCCCGGGCCTGCATCACATC
Source organism: Acidimicrobiaceae bacterium (assembly GCA_003485885.1). Lineage (GTDB taxonomy): Bacteria > Actinomycetota > Acidimicrobiia > Acidimicrobiales > UBA10347 > UBA10347. Next base: position 18 of record DNHM01000035.1, on the reverse strand, counting down.
GCATTCGCGGTCGACGAC
>DNHM01000331.1 GCA_003485885.1 Acidimicrobiaceae bacterium | reverse complement strand
GAGACCAGATCCCATGATGGCCATGCCGAGGCCTGCATCGCCCCAGAACATTTCTTCGATCGCCACCGGCATCGTAAGGCCAGTCGGGTCGTTGAACATGGCGTTGGCAAGAAACTCCCAGCCATAAAGACCAATCTGAGCCGCCTCTTGCACCACCGGCCACGGGAACTCTTCTCGTTCATCCCATTCTTCCGCGTTTGGCCGCATGACGTCCTCCGCGAAGTCATGGACCCATTTCTGGATCGTGAGTTGGTCTTCGTTCAGCGATGGGTTGAAATCAGCCATAGGGGTGCCTTCTTGTCTACCGAAACTATCGAGCCTGCAATAACGGGCGTTATTGAAGACGCTATCGGGGCAATTGACAACCCTCCACCACAGCAAGCGAGTAATCCCCGATCGGCTCATGAGCCCAGGCGGTACCTCCGCGCCACACCAGCCAGGCTGCACAGGAGATTCGCCATGTCTTCCACCTGCTCGGTGGTGAAGGCCAACTCGGCACCAACTAATCCGTGAGGACTCATGCTTGTAGATTCAGCATCGTGCAGGTTCTTACGAAGTGGAGAACACCGAGTCAACCGCCACGGGTCGCCGACGCACACCCGTAGTGTTTGCACATGGGAAGCCGGATCGCCGCCACGATGGTCCTCGTCGCTGCAGTTGCGGTCCTGGTTTGGGTCACACTCGGTGGCAATGACGCTGAATCAGCGACCGAGCAGCGATCCACTGCCGAGCCCAACAGGACAGCTACAACGGATACACCCGCTCCCCTGGACGAAATCACCGATGACGAACCCGAGATCGAAGCACCCGAGATCGAAACGCCTGAAAACTTCGGGCCCCGCATGGATCTGGTGGATATCGACGGTTGGCTGAATACCGACGCCGTATCCATCGACGACTTCACCAGCCAGGTTCTCCTGGTTGAGATGTGGACGTTTGGCTGCAGCAACTGCAAGGCCCGTATCCCGTTCACCCAGAGTTACTACGAAGAGTTCGGCGATAGGAACTTCGAGATCCTGGGCGTACATGCGCCCGAGTTCAACTTCGAGGCTGACGTCAACAACATCATCAAAGCAGCGGACCAGCTGGGCGTGAATTGGCCGATCCGCTCGACACCGACAAGTTGAACTTTCGGAAATGGCAGCCGGGTTCCACCAACTTCTGGCCCCGCACCTACGTCATCGACCAGAACGGTGATATTCGTTATGACCACATCGGCGAAGGCAACTACGAAGAACTCCGGGAAACAATCCGGTACCTGATTGATAACCCTCCCGCTGCGAACCCAGCGACCTGACGATGGATGTTCTGGCCGAAGGCATCGAGAGCATCAAACTCGCCTGCAGCCTGGTGCTGCTGATTCCAGCGGTTGGTGTTGCCCTGATGGGTCGTCGCCGAATCTGGCTTGTACCTGCGTGGATCCTCACCGTGAGCCTGATCGCATGGTTGCGATTCACCGGCTGGTGGACTCCGCTGCCAAGTGGCGTTGGTCATATGGAGGTTGGACTCGGCCTACTTGCACTGACCGTGTTGGCATGGCGGACCAACACCATGATCTCGGACCTTGCTACCACGGCCGTGGTGGCTTTCTTGGCTGGCTGGACATGGATCCCCTGTGTAGGTCGTGAGCTGGGCGACGTCTTGAACAATGCCCGGGCAGAACCATGGTCTGAGCTCGTGTCCACGTTTGTCTACATGCTCGGGATATTCATTCCTCTGGTAGTGATCACCGCCCTGCAAGTCGCATGGCCAACATTCGGTGACATCAGCGATCACCCCGCGTCAGGACTATCGGCTTATCCGTCGTTGCCCTCGTCGGCGGACTCGTCGCCGTCACGTTGTTCGACGACCTTGCCAGCGAACTCGCACAGCGCAGCAGCTTTTAAAGAAGTTCACCCTCACCGAACCTTGGTCGTTGCATGTCGATACACATTGCTCCGGTCACTTCGGGTTCGACATCAGCCACACCGCCTACGGTGCACAGGTGGGCACCACGAAGTCGCCGAAATTCGGCCGGGCATATCACAAGCTCTTCGCGGCAAGCACGATCTCGAATCTCGGCGATGGCATCGGCCAAATTGCGTATCCGTGGCTCGCATCAGCGGTGACCCGCAACCCGCTGCTGGTTGCCCTCGTCACTGTGTTCCAGCGGCTGCCGTGGCTGATCTTCAGTCTTCCTGCTGGCGTGATCACCGACCGTTATGAACGCCGCAAACTTATGGTCGGCGCCAACATCGCCCGAGCAGTTCTGACCGCAGCGGTAGCGCTCATGGTCCTCGACCAACAAGGCGCGCTCCCCGGCCCCGATGAACTCGGTGATGCCTCGGCCGTCGTGTCAACGAACGTTCTGTTGTACATGGTCGTGCTCGCAGCCACGCTGTTCCTTGGAACCGCCGAGGTGCTCTACGACAACACTGCCCAAACACTCATGCCGTCACTCGTCGACGACTCGCAGCTCGAGAAGGCAAACGGCCGTATGTGGAGTGCCGAACAGGTTGCGAACACCGTGGCCGGGCCCGCGGCCGGAGCAGCGCTGCTCGCCTTCGCGTTTGCCGCGCCATTCTTTGTTGACGCCGTCACCTTTGCACTGTCAGCGCTGCTGATCTTCCTGCTGCCCCGGCCCAAAGCCGTGACTGCAGCTCGCCCAGAACGTCGTCCGTGGAAATCAGAACTCGCCGAAGGTTGTCGATGGCTCTGGAATCATGAGCTACTGCGGCCACTCGCGATCACGCTGGGACTGTTGAATGGTTTGGGCACCGTGGCCGGGGCGACACTGGTGCTCTTCGCTCAGGAAGTCCTGCTCACCTCTCCCACCGAGTTTGCCATCCTGTCCACGGGCGGCGCCGTTGGTGGCATCGTCGGCGGCTGGACTGCATCCGCGGTCTCTCAACGCCTGGGTTCAGGCCCATCATTGTGGGCCACACTCACGGTGGGCGGCGTCACGTCGATAATCATCGGCCTGACGTCGTGGTGGCCACTCGTGTGGCTCATGTTCACGACGTCGATGTACGTCGCCGTATTGTGGAACGTGATCACGGTGTCGCTGCGCCAAGCCATTATTCCCGACCACCTCTTAGGGCGGGTCAACAGCGTCTATCGATTCTTTGCCTGGGGATCCATCCCAATCGGCGCACTCATCGGCGGCGCAATCATCTTGTTCGCCGAGTTGGCAACGTCACGGGAAATGGCGCTTCGCCTGCCGTGGTTCGCAAGCGGGGCCGGACAACTTCTACTGCTCGGATTCGCGACCCGCCATCTGACTACCGCCAGCATCGATGGCGCCCGCGCTGCAGCCCAGTCCGGGCCGGCAGAGAAGGCCGGCTAGAGCTGGGTGCGACGGAATATTGGCCGCACCCCACACTCAATCGGCCGGCAACAGCGCCCCGCCATGTGACCGGACTCGGTGGCCGCGCAGCTAACTCACAAACGCTTCGACGCAGCCACCCTTGCTAACGAACCAGGTTCGCCCCCGGCTGACCAAAGCGTCTCACAACGCGGGAATGATCCGCTGGCCGTACGCGTTCAGCGTCTCATCCTTTTGGTCGTGCATCAGATAGATGGCGAACTGGTCAACACCCAACGCTTCAAGCTCCTGGAGTCGAGCAACATGAGTTGCCTCGTTGCCCAGGATGCAGAACCGGTCGATGATCTCGTCGGGGACAAAATCGACATGGGTGCTATTCGACTTGCCATGTTCGGCGTAGTCGTAACCTTGGCGACCCTTGATGTAGTCGGTCAGCGCCTGAGGTATGGCACTGCTTTCGCCATACCGATCAACAAGATCAGCGACATGATTGCCGACCATGCCGCCAAACCATCGGACCTGATCTCGTTGGTGTTCGATGTCGTCGCCGACATACGCAGGCGCAGCTACACAGATCTTGAGTGCATCAGGATCACGGCCCGCTTCCTCGGCTGCCCTACGCACCGCGGCGATCATCCATTCGCAGATGACCGGATCAGCCAACTGCAGGATCACACCGTCGGTCTCACTGCCACAAAGATGTAGCGCCTTCGGGCCATACGCGGCCATCATGATATCGATCTCACCGCCCTTGCTCCACGGGAACTGCTGCTGCGTGCCGTTGTAGGTGACCTCTCGGCCTTCGACCAGGCCCTTGATCACCTTCATGGATTCAGCGAGCGTCGACAGCTTGGCCGGTGTATGGCCGAGCACACGCATAGCCGAGTCACCTCGACCAATACCGCACACCGTACGATTTCCGAACATGTCATTCAGCGTCGCAAAATGTGATGCGGTAACGGTCCAGTTGCGGCTACCAGGATTGGTCACCATGGGACCAACAATCATACGTTTGGTGGCCGAGAGCATCTGGCTGTAAATCACGTATGGCTCTTGCCACAACACATGGCTATCGAACGTCCAGCCATACGTAAAGCCGAGTTTCTCGGCTTGCACAGCCAAGTCGACGACCCGCCATGCCGGTGGGTCAGTTTGCAGTACTACGCCAAATTCCATGATTCAGCCTCCTAGTAGTCAATCGCTCGGTCTCGGTGATCTCGGACGGTCTCGGTGTTTAGTCGTTCGTTGGAAAACCCAGGTCGACCGAACTCGTCGATGGGTCTGGCCACCGACTCGTGATCACCTTGGCCTTGGTATAGAACTTGACGCCTTCGGGGCCATACATGGTGGTGTCGCCGTAAAGCGAGTCCTTCCAGCCGCCAAACGAGTGGTAACCAACGGGCACAGGGATCGGGACATTGATGCCAACCATGCCAGCGTCAGCTTCTTCTTGGAAGCGGCGAGCCGCACCACCGTCGCGGGTGAAGAGGGCAGCTCCGTTGCCCCACCGGTTGTCTTCGATCAGCTTCACGCCCTGCTGGTACGTGTCGACCCGCACCACGCTCAGGACCGGCCCAAAGATCTCATCCTGGTAGACCGACATATCGGTGGTCACATTGTCGAGCAACGTCACGCCAGTGAAGAACCCGTTGTTGTTGAACTGCGTATCGCGGCCATCGACCACGACCGTTGCGCCG
>DNHM01000431.1:501-5833 GCA_003485885.1 Acidimicrobiaceae bacterium | reverse complement strand
GGGATCTGATCTCGACGAAGAACTCGCGTTGTGGGAAGAACGAGATTTACTGCTGGCTCGTCTACTCGAATGCAAAACATTCAAGGACGCCGCCCAGTCGTTGCAGGTGCTCAGTGCCGAGGCCAGCCGTTCGTACCCCCGCACGTCGGGTATCGAAGAGAGTTTTATTGGGCTGCTGCCTGATCTGTTTGCGAACGTCGACGGCAACGATCTGCGCAATGCGTTCATGCGGGCCACTGCGCCCAAACCAGTCATCCGGGTCGCCACGGACCATATTGCGCCCATCTCGTTCAGTGTGGGCGATGCCGTGAACGAACTTTCGATCGATCTGCCTGAACGAGGCCGAGTGAGCTTCCGCCAGATCACAGCACAACTCGTGGATCGGATCGAGGTGGTCGTGTACTTCCTGGCCATCTTGGAGCTGTACAAGCAGGACTTACTCGACATCACCCAGATCTCGAGTTTCGGAAATATCGAAGTCGAATGGATCGCCGATGAGCAGGGCGCCGCTGCCATGGATTTGATCGATTCATACGAAGGATGAGTGAACAAGTGGACACCATCGAGATCAAGGCTGGGATGGAGGCCATTCTGATGGTCGCCGACCAGCCCGTGTCACCAGGTCAGTTCGCCGACATCATCGGTGTCCCCAAAGAGGACATCGAGATCGCAGCAGCCGAACTCATCCAGAGTTATGCCAGCCAGCGACGTGGTTTTGTGCTGCAGCGGGTCGCCGGTGGTCTTCGTTTCCAAAGCCATCCTGATCAGTCATCGATCGTGGAGCGTTTCGTCCTCGATGGTCAGGCTTCTCGGTTGTCAGCCGCTGCACTCGAAACCATGGCGATCATCGCCTACAAACAGCCGATCAGCCGTAATCAGATTTCGTCCATTCGTGGCGTAAACGCCGAGGGTGTGGTCCGCACGCTTGAAGCACGTGGTTACGTGGCGGAGTTGGCCCGAGATCCAGGGCCTGGTCGTGCATCGCTTTATGGCACGACGCCAGCATTCCTTGAGCGGCTTGGCCTGAATAGTGTCGACGAGTTACCGCCCCTTGGGCAGTTCGTGCCTGGCGCTGATGTCGTCGAAGCACTCGAAACAACTCTGCTTGTTCACCCAGAGATGTCTGCCGACGCTGCTACCGACAGCCTTGAGGACAGCGCCTTCGACGTCGCCACCATGGCTGCTGCAGCACCTGGCGACGACTATGCCGAAGAGAACGCAGAGCACGATGACATCGATCTGGTGTCATCCAACGGCGACTTGTCCGAAGAGGCCTGAGCCGATGACACCCGAAGGGCCGTCCGACGGCGTCCGGCTACAGAAGGTTCTTGCGGTGCGCGGTTTCGGCAGCCGCAGGATCGTCGAAGATATGATCGAAGACGGCCGTGTTCACGTGAATGGCGAGTTGGCGATACTCGGACGGCGCGTCGACGTCAACACCGACAGAGTCGAAGTGGACGGTGTGCGGGTTGGCGTCGCACCCGACCTCATCTACTACCTGCTGAACAAGCCGAAAGACGTTGTCACGACTGCTGCCGACACTCATGATCGCCAGATCGTGACCGACCTCGTGCCAGATGAGCCTCGGGTGTATCCGGTGGGGCGACTCGACATGGATACCGAAGGCTTGTTGCTGATCACCAACGATGGCGATCTGACACATCGTCTGACCCATCCTTCGTATGGCATCGAGAAGGAATATTTGGTCGAAGTCGACGGACCAATGCATCGGGGGCACCACCGACAGTTGCGCGAAGGAATCGAACTCGAGGACGGCATGACGTCGCCTGCCAAGGTACAGACCGTGGCTCCAACGGTGATCAAGCTCACGATTCACGAGGGCCGCAATCGCCAGGTTCGACGCATGTGTGCAGCGTTGGGATTCACGGTGACTCGGCTGGTTCGCGTCCGGATCGGGGCTCTTGCTGATCGACACCTGGCACCGGGCGAGTGGCGAGAACTCGAACTCGACGAGATCCGCAAGCTCGAGGAACTCACGGCACTGGCGGAGCACCCAGACCGCGACGCTGGTCGCTGAAATACTCCTCGGAAATGGCTCCTCGATAGAAGAGTCGAGGAGCCACTGCTACTGCAGAGCGCGATGACCGATAACATCGACCGCCGTGGAGCCACGTATGCGCGCCTTTCGCGGCGCAACGACAGTTGAGAACGATGATCCAGCCGAGATTCGGGTTGCCGTCCGAGACCTCGTCAACGAAATCATCGCCAAGAATGCCCTTGAAGACGACGACTATGTCGACGTAATCCTGACCGTCACGCCTGATCTGACATCGATGTATGCCGGCACCGCGTTGCGTGAAGAGTGCGGCTTCGACGATGTACCGTTGCTTGGTGCGGTCGAGGCCAATGTGACCACCGGAGTGGACCGGTGTGTTCGGGTGCTCATTCACGCGTACTCATCGTTGCAGCGCAACGATGTTGTGCCGGTGTATCACGGTGCGGCGCGCCGACTGCGCCCTGATCTCGTCGACGACTGAGTCGGAAAATGGCTGACTCTCTCGCTCCTGTTCGGCGCGCCAACATCATTGGCGTGGGCCTGATCGGGGGCAGCATCGCCCTCGGACTGCGCGAAATCGGGTGGCATGTCACTGGCGAGGATCGCGACCCGGCCACCAATGCACTGGCCATAGAACTTGCCGTGCTCGACAAGATCGGCTTCGACGCTGATGCCGAGATCACGTTTGTGGCGACACCTGTTGGTGCGGTCGTCGAAGCTGCCCAGCGGGCACTTGCTGCTTCGACCGGCGTTGTGACCGACGTCGGAAGTGTCAAGGCCGACATCGCCCATACGATCGTTGATCCCCGTTTCGTGGCCGGCCATCCAATGGCAGGCAGCGAACAAGACGGCGTGACCGGCGCTCGGCCTGGCCTGTTCAACAATGCCACCTGGGTGATGACCCCGACCGAACACACCAGCGACGAGGCCTACACCGTCGTGCGTCAGGTTGTGCGGCTCCTCGGTGCCGAGGTGGTCTCGATGGAACCCGTTAGCCACGACGAAGCCGTAGCCCGCATCTCACACGTCCCGCACCTCACTGCGGCCACCATGATGGTCATGGCCGCTGGATCCGGGTTTGACAATGAGGCCGTTTTGCGGCTGGCCGCCGGTGGTTTCCGGGATATGACTCGCATCGCAGCTGGACATCCTGCGATTTGGCTGGACATCTGTGAGCAGAACAAGACCCAGATTGTCGAGTCACTCGATGACCTGATCGAGGGTCTGCAGAACGCACGAAACATTGTGGAACGCACTGACCGAGACGAGCTGCGCACGCTGCTCACCGGTGCCCGCAAGGCCCGCGTCAATCTGCCGAGTGGCATCCCCTCGGGTCTGGAATTGTGCGAAGTGCGGGTGACGATGCCCGACATTCCCGGTGCTATCGCTGCACTCACGACACTTGCGCCCGAAGTAAACATCTACGACTTCGAGATCGCTCACTCGTCCGAAGGCCAACGCGGTGTCGCCATCATGGTCGTTGCGCTCGCGGACCAGCCGAGCTTTGCTGCCAAGTTGGGCGAAGCCGGTTACCGATCGTCTATGCGCAAGCTGCTTTGAGCTCTGCTGTGCGCAACGAACGTGATACAGACCTGCGGGTCATAACCATTGATGGTCCAGGCGGCTCAGGCAAGTCGACCGTGGCCAAGCTCGTTGCTGAGCAGACAGGTCTTCCGTATCTCGACACGGGTGCGATGTATCGGGCGATTACGTTTGGCGTGCTGCAGCGGGCTATCGATCCTGCCGACTGGGAAACAACCGACAGTGTGTTACCCGAGATCGATCTTGATCTCAGCGCTTCGTCGGTCATGGTTGATGGCGTCGACGCCACCGAAGCGATTCGTGGCATCGAAGTCACTGCACACGTATCTGCGGTTGCAGCGAACCCGACCGTGCGCCAGGTTCTGGTCGAATTACAGCGCCAATGGCTGCACAAAAGCGGTGGCGGCGTTCTCGAAGGGCGCGACATCGGGACTGTGGTGGTGCCAAACGCTGCGCTCAAGGTGTATGTAACGGCATCGGTGCGAGAACGAGCCCGTCGTCGTTCCCTCGAGACCGGCACCGACATCGACGAGGTCGAAGCTGATTTGATCCGTCGAGATCAAGCCGACAGCGAACGACAAGATTCCCCGTTGCGGCCCGCCGGCGATGCCGTGACCGTGGATACGACAGGGTATGCAATCGCCGAGGTCGTGGACCGTATCGTGTCGCTTGCCCATGAACGAGGGCTGGTGTAGCCATGGCTGTTTCTGAAGACCCCCGCCACGGTGGCGCCGATTTCGGCGCTGCAATGACGAAGCGCGAGCGCTACTTCAAACAAGTCTTGAAGATGCTGTTTGGCTACGGCATTGTCTCCTGGTTCAACCGGATCCAGGCCGTCGACCATGACAAGATTCCAACCACAGGGCCGGTCATCATCGCGCCGAGCCATCGGTCCAATGTCGATACACCTTTCCTGGGTGCGGTGTTGAAACGCGAACAGCGATTCATGGCGAAAGAGTCGATCTTCAAGTCGCCGTTTTGGACCAAGTTCATTGTGGCGCTTGGCGGCTTTCCGGTAAAACGAGGGGCCCTCGACCGCGAGACGCTAAACAACGCCCGCGACATTCTGGCGCGGGGCGAGATGCTGGTTGTGTATCCCGAAGGTGCTCGTCAAGAAGGTCCTCGAATCAAGCCGGTCTTCGAAGGCGCGGTGTGGATTGCTGCTCGGGCCGGNNGTGCCCATCATCCCCGCTGGTATCGGTGGAACGGACGCCGTCATGCCAATTGGCGTGAAAATCCCGCGGCCGCAAAAGGTCGTGATCGTCTTCGGCGACCCGTTCTATGTCGGCGATCCCAACAGCGGCAAGCGAGTAAAACGCAGCGAGTTAGACGCGGCAGCGGCCGAACTCCGGGAACGGCTGCAAGATGTTTTTGACCGGGCGCAGATTCTGGCTGGCACTCCCAACCGCGCCTGGTCCGAAGACGAACCCGGCATCAACGATCGCAACGAACCCTGGGTACAGGACTAGTCGTACACGGGTCACCGGCGTTGGAATGTTAGTCATGCGCAGCAGTCGGCAAGACTGGGCGTATGGCTGATTTGTACGAAACGATGAGCACGCTGCGAGCAGTGCGACGATTGCGTCCTGACCCGATCCCTGACGATGTCATGGAGCGGTTGTTACAGGCGGCTTGTTGGGCGCCCACCGGTGGCAATCAACAGCCGTGGATGGTCATCGTCGTCACCGATGCAGAGAAGAAACAGGCGCTCAAAGATATCTATCAGCCCGAGTGGGCCAGGTACATCGTCGGCTACCACAAGCGCATGGAAGG
>DNHM01000431.1:0-481 GCA_003485885.1 Acidimicrobiaceae bacterium | reverse complement strand
CTGCCCGAAGCCGAAGTTGAGAAGCGCCTCAAGATGGTCACGGCCGGCGATTATCTGGCCGATCATCTTCACGAAGCGCCAGCAATCCTGATGTTCTGTGCTGATCCGTCGCGCATGGCGATTACTGATGCAAAGCTTGATCGGATCAGCATGGTTGGCGGTGGCTCCGTCTACCCGCCGGTCCAGAATCTGATGTTGGCATGTGTAGCCGAGGGCATCGGGTGCACGCTCACCACTTTGCATTGTCTGCGCGAAGACGACGTCAAGGCAGCACTCGACATCCCTGCTGAATGGGGAACGGTTGCCATGGTTCCTCTTGGGTATCCGGTGAACAAGGGCCATGGACCAATCACCCGCAGACCTGTGGCCGAGATGGCGTTTCGCGACACGTTCGGTACCGCTTGGTAAGCGGCACCGACGTAGGTGTCTCCTCGTTGCGGCTAGGCCGCGATGTGTTCGCCGATGGCCCCCACGATTGTGT
>DNHM01000239.1:1173-7417 GCA_003485885.1 Acidimicrobiaceae bacterium | reverse complement strand
GGATGCGTTCAGCCATGCTCTGCGCCGGCTGCCCCGGTTTCTGGGTGTGATGGTGATGTTGATCCTTGCCGGGTTCGTGGCAATCATGGTGATTGCTGTGGTCACGGTCGCGGTTGCGCCGGTTGGGGTGTTTCTCGTCGTGGCGGTGATTCCGGTAGTGATCTGGGCCGCGACCAAGCTGGCGTTTGTGTTCAACGCGGTGGCGATAGCTCCAACAAATGTGTCGGCAATTCGGGCATCGGCCGAGGTGTCCGGGGGGCGTTTTTGGTCAGTTTTTGGCCGGATCTTCCTCTTCACCCTGGCGCTTGGCCTTTCGGTCAACGTGGTGACCGCCACGCTTGGTGGGCTGGCCTCGTTCGTTGATCCAAACGCGGTTGCTTTGAACTTCGAAATCCAGAACGATGATTTCTTGGTTCAGGATTTCAAGGTTGTCGACCTGTTGCCCTCCTCTGGTGAATTCGTATTGGCACTGGTGATCAGCAGCGTCATCCAGGCGGCGAGCGGGCTGATCAGTACGTCAGCATTCGTCCGGCTGTACCTCGATAGCGGCGCGCCAGCAGAACTGGATTAAAAGCGCTGCCGTTCTGAGTTACATGACGTCGCGGCGTTGGACCGCAACCAGACCGACGCCGGTGGAGACCAAGGCCCACGCGCTGAGGGCCGCAACAGCAGCTGGGCCACTGACGTCGGTTGTGACTCCGGCTAGAACCAGGGCGAGGCTGTTCGGCATCCACGATGCGGTGCTGTTGGCCAGTTGCACGATGAGCGGCGGGGCGACGATTAGCATCAGGACCACACCGGTCACGGCACCCCCGACATTGCGGACCACGGCGCCTATGCCGACTCCGAAGACGGCGCCACCCACAGCGACCGCACTTACCTGAGCCAGCAGGGCACGAAACCGTTGGCTGCGAACGCCACCGGTGACTGATGGTCAACTTCGGTTGAGATGAATGTTCTGGAGCCGTCGAAGTCAGGTGTGGCGTTCATGGTGAACGCGTTGATCACGGTGATGGCAAACAATCGGCATTGTTGTGGCCACTTGCCTTTCCTCCGTTTGTATGGGGTCAGCTATGGAGTAGGACTTCGGCTTCGATCTCGACAGGTATTCCAAACGGCAACGATGTCATGCCGACCGCAGATCGGGAATGCCGGCCTACATCAGGACCGAAGAGCTCCAAGATCAGGTCGCTGAAGCCGTTGATCACCGCTGGTTGTTGGGTGAAGTCAGACCCGCATCGCACCATGCCCAAGGCCTTGACCCAGTGGCTAATTCTGTCGAGTGTGCCTAGTTCACGATGCAACGACCCCAGCATGGATAGGGCGACAAGCCGGGCGGAATCGTACCCCTGATCAACAGAGACGTCGTGGCCTACGATGCCAAATGGCCCGGTGACAGTGCCGTCGGGCCCTTGAGGGCCATGGCCTGAGACAATGGCCCGGTTGCCGCAGACGTTCACAAACGAGAACGGCAGTTGCACGTCGGGCGGCACAACAACCGGGGGAGGCAATGCCAATCCCATTGCAGTGATGCGATCCTCGATCTGTCCCATGGGTCGACCTTAGTCACCGACGTGGGGGTGAGGGTCTAGCGAGAGCCTCGGCTGATCAATGCGGCACCACACAGGATGAGTGCAGTTCCGACGAGTTCAATTGCACCAACGGATTCGTTGCGGACGATGACTCCAAGCACGATCGCCGTAACCGGCACGAGGTATCCGACGAGCGAGCTGCGGGGTGCGCCGACCCGACCATTGAGTGTGGCGAAGAGGGAGCGTGCGATACCCGTGCAAAAGACACCCAGGATCACGATGGCGAGGGCCGGTTTCCATTCGAACCTTGATTGGGACAGGCCCCATAACCCCCATGGAGCGAGCAAGACTGAGCTGATCACCATGGCTCGGCCCATCACCGCAGCGCCGCCGTATGCCTGGGCGAGTGGGGGTAAGAAGTTGTTCGAGATCGAATAGCCGGCGACCGCGCAGAACACGAAGAAGACACCGAGTGGTTCGGCGTCGGTCCCAGCCAGGTTGGCCCCCGCGATGGTTATCGCGCCACACAGGCCGATGATCAGCCCGATGATCTGGTTGCGTTCCGGTGCTCGGCGCAACATGGCAACCGATAGAAATAGCACCAGAATCGGACCAACAGAATTGAGCATGCCAGCGACCGAGGATTCGACTCGTTGCTGAGCCAGTGGGAAGAAAAGTGCGGGAGCGGTGTTCCCGGCAACCGCCACAACCATCATGGCTGGCCAGGTCGACCGAGGCATGGATTGGCGAGCCGATGGCACGAACGCAAGAAGGCCAGCGCCGAACACCATGCGGAAGAGGGCGATGACTGCTGGATGGAACGAATCGAGCCCTATGGCGATCCAGAGAAAAGATGATCCCCAGATCAGCGAAATGGTCAGCAGAAGTGCCCAGTCGACCCGGTTGAAGTTGCCTTGGTTCATGCCATCGGCGGCAAATCGACTGGAGGCAGGTGCGGACACCAGCGGAACCGTAACCAGTACGGTTCCGAACATGCGTCTCATCGTTGTTGGATTGGTCACGATCCTTGCCCCGATACTGGTGATAGCCGGCTGTACCGACGACCCAACTCTCGCGGGGCCGGCGAACGCCGGCCCGGCAGTCACCGCAGAGAATCTACGCGAGGCCGAAAACGACGGCCTGTTCCCCACTGTGGTCGATGCCGCTGCAACGACCAGCGGTGGCTCGTCATGGCTCGTCAACGTGACCCTGTTAAGCGAATACGATTCGCCTGCTCGTTATGCCGATTCGTGGCGGGTGCTCGACGCCAACGACAACGAACTCGGTATCCGGGTCCTGGCCCACGATCATGCGGGCGAGCAGCCATTCACCCGGTCACACACCGTTGACATCCCGAGTGATGTCACCACCGTGTTTGTCGAAGGCCGCGATCAGATCAATGGTTGGAGCGGCGAACGTTTCGAACTCACCCTCGACCGCTAACCCAGCAGATCAGCAACCAGGACTCGCAGTTCGGGTTTGCGGACCTTGTTCGACGCGGTCAACGGAAGTTCGTCGACAATGAACACATGGCGAGGCACCTTGTAGTTGGCCATACATTCGCGGCACCACGCGATGAGTTCTTCAACATCGGGTGCACCTTGGGGGCTGGGCACGATGAAGGCGGCACCAACTTCTCCCATTCGTTCATCAGGCACGCCGATAACTGCGGCGAGACCCACGAGCGGGTGTTCGACCAAGACACGTTCGATCTCAGCCGGATAAGCATTGAAGCCACCCATGATGAACATGTCCTTCATCCGGTCGGTGATGTCGATGTATCCGTGCTCATCCATCACCGCGATGTCACCGGTGTGGAGCCAACCATCGGCATCAATCGCTTCGGCCGTCTGCTCCGGCGCATCGAGATATCCAGGTGTGACCTGGAAGCCGCGGACCCACAACTCGCCTTCGGTTCCGGTTTCGACATCGGCGCCGGTTGGGTCGACCACCCGAAGCTCGACGCCTGCAGGGGCACAGCCCGATGTAGTCGCAATAGTTTCTGGTGAGTCGCCTGGTCGCGTATAGGCAGCCAGGCCCGAGGTTTCGGTCATGCCATAGGCGGTCATGATGGTGTCGAAGCCGAGACGGTCGCGCATCTCGATGATCATCTCGACTGGGATCGAAGCGGCGCCAGTCACACATGAACGCAATGATGAGATATCGAACTGATCGAGCTCGGGGTGGTTGAGCAAACCTTGAAACAGTGCGGGCGGACCGGGGAACACGGCGACACGTTCGCGCTGGATCGTGGCCAACACTTGGGCAGGGTCATAGATCGCGACCGGCAGGTTGAGCGCGCCGAACATCAGGCACACGATGATGCCCGAGTTGTAGCCGAAGGCGTGGAAGTACGGATTAACCAGCAGGTAGGGATCGCCAGGTTGCACGCCGAGTCCCTGGCCGTAGGGATGGAACACCCGGATGATCGCGCCGCCGACGATCTGTACACCTTTGGGATGTCCCGTAGTCCCCGAGGTGAACATGATGGAGCCGACATCGGTTGGCGCAAACGCATCGGTGCGACGTTCGACCTCGGCCTGGTAGTCGGCGGATTCTGGGCCGTCACCTCGGGCCAGGAAATCGGCGAAGTTGATGGTTCCTGGAGCCCCACCGCTCGTCAGATCGACAATGGCCTGCAACATGGGAAGGTGTTCGGTGGCCAACGAGCCGCTGTAGTCGGTGTCTAGGAAACCATCGGCGACGAACAACATCTGTACTGACGCGGCGTTGAGAACGTAGGCGGCCTCGTTGCCTTTGAATCGGGTGTTGATTGGCACAAGTACACCGCCGGCTCGCGACACTGCCAGTCCGGCCACGACCCACTGCCAGCAGTTCGGCGCCCACACCGCCACGGTGTCACCGGCCTGTATGCCTGATGCGATGAACGATCGAGCCGCCTGGTCAACGCGTTCACCGAGTTCTTGATAGGTGAGCGTTACATCACCATCGCGAATGGCGTTGCGATCTGCGAAGTGTGTCGTCGACGCCCGAATGAGCTGCGGTATCGATGCGTGATCTGGATCGAACCCCGGAATAGTGCTTGTCCCCATGCGATGACACTACGACGCTCGGATAGAGCAGTCCTAGAGAACTAGGGTCTGGTGATGGCAACTGTGACTGTGAACGACACCCCGATCCGCTACGAAGACAGCGGTGGCGACGGACCAGTCATCTTGTTCAGTCACGACTTTTTGATGGACCACACCATGTTCGATGTCCCGATCGCGGCGTTGACCGACTTCGTGAGCGGTCTCTGATCCAGTGCCTCTTCAATCCATGGATCTTGTAATTCGCAATGGCACTGTCGTGACGAGCGGCATCGAGGCAGTCACCGACGTTGGCGTTCGTGACGGTGTGATCATGCAGATCGGTGGCGATATGACCGGTACCACCGAGATCGATGCCACTGATCGGTATGTGCTCCCTGGTGGTATCGATGCCCATGTGCATCTCACCGCCCCTGGTACCGGACCTGACAGCTGGCGGTGGGTTGATGACTTCGAAGTTGGTACCCGCGCCGCTGCAGCTGGTGGCGTCACCACGGTCGGCAACATGTCGTTCCCCCAGCCGGGTGAGCAGATGAAGGCTGGCCTGCTGCGAGACAATGCTGATGCCGCGGCTAATGCCATCGTCGACTATTTCCAGCACACCGTGTTGCTCAACCCTGACGACGAGGGCATCGCTCAGATCGAAGAGTTGGCCGCGGCCGGCAATCCGAGCATCAAGATTTTCATGTCGTTCCGTCGGTTCGATCGCCACCTCGACGGCTTTCTTCGGGCCATGCAGGCAGCTGCCGACGCAGGCTCTGTGGTACTGGTGCACTGCGAGGATCCAGCCATCATGCATTGTTGTGGGCACGCACTCGATGAGGCTGGCCATACCGACGCCAGCCATTTCCCCAAGTCGCGACCGGTCGAAGCCGAACGTATCGCGACCGAACGGGCCGTTGGGTATTGCGCAACTACCGGCGCTACGACTTATGTCGTTCACCTATCCAGCGCAGCGGCGCTCGACGCCTGCCGCAAGGCCCGTGCACGCGGTCTGCCGGTGCATGTCGAGACCCGGCCGATCTATCTGCATCTGAACGAGTCCCGTTTCAACGAACCCGATGGAGCGAAATACGCCGGCGCTCCACCACTTCGCACCGACGCAGATCGCGACGCACTCTGGGCCGGGTTGAACGATGGGACCGTCAGCACAGTGTGTACAGACCATGCGCCGTGGACGCTCGACGAAAAGCTGGACCCGACGCTGACAGCGAGCGATCTTCGCCATGGCATGGCCGAACTCGAGACACTCATGCCGGTGTTGTGGAGCGAGGGGGTCGTCACCGGCAAGATCTCGGTCGCTACATTTGTCGAGGTCACGAGCACAACGGCTGCCCGGCTCTTCGGCCTGTATCCCCGCAAGGGCACAATCGCCCCTGGTTCTGATGCCGACATCGTGATCTGGAATCCGAACGACACCCGCACGATCGACGGTGCCTCCATGCACTCGAATGCTGGTTATTCGCCGTACGACGGCTGGCAGGTCACCGGCTGGCCCGAACTCACAATCAGCCGGGGTGAGATTGTGGCCCGAGCTACGCCTGAGGGAATTGATGTTCTCGGAGCACCGGGTCGAGGCCAGCTCGCGGCGCGAACTCGAACGCTCAGGTCGCCAGCGCGGTGATCAGCGCTACGAGGTTCACCGCAGCTGCGCCACTGACC
>DNHM01000239.1:352-1092 GCA_003485885.1 Acidimicrobiaceae bacterium | reverse complement strand
AGTTGGGCCATGTCACCTCTGACCTCGCTTCGGAGTTCGGCCATCTCGCTAGTGAGGTCAGCGCGCAATTCGGCCATCTCGCCATGGAGCAGTGCCGTCTGGGCGTGCATGTCAACCCGGGTCACGAGCTGATCGGCTGGTTGGTAGGGGAGAAGCTGCATGAGGGTGTCGGCGGCGGACCCACCTAGGGTCACTTCGAGGTTGTTAAAGAGGTCGCGTCGATCGCTTTCGCTGATAGTCATGGTGCCCGTTCGGGTAATTCCACGGAAGACCCTGGGTCGCCGGTCTTCGAAGGCGTAGACGGAACCGTAGCCCAGCCCTGTGACAGCCGCCACAGGTTGCAGGCAACGAACGGGTTGTCGTTAAAGAGCGGTTAACAGGCTGGGTCGATAGTCGGCCGGTGGTTGGAAACCCAACAGGCTGATCACGGTGGCGGCGATGTTGGTTAGGCCGGCGTCGGCGAGGTCACACAACCGGTAACGCTCGGGATGCTGACAGGCCACGGCAAAAGGCACCGGGCTCAAGGTGTGCGAAGTCTTGGGCGAACATACGCCGTCCTTTTCGGTGTACATGATGTCGGCATTGCCATGGTCAGCGGTGAAGATGACCACGCCGTCGAGTTCACCTACGACTACCTCGATCAGTCGGGCCAGAGCGTCGTCGAGCACTTCCATGGATTCGATCGTGGCTGCCAAATCGCCGGTGTGGCCGACCATGTCGCCATTGGCGTAGTTGATACG
>DNHM01000239.1:0-178 GCA_003485885.1 Acidimicrobiaceae bacterium | reverse complement strand
GGACCGATTGCCGTTCCAGAAGAAGGTCACATGGCCGAACTTCTGCGTCTCGCTGATAGCGAAACAACTCATCCCCTCGGCTGCGAGATACTCGCCCATCGTGTGATCGATGGTTGGGGGCTCGACGAGATAGTGGCTAGGCACGTGGAGATCCCCGTCGTACTGCAACAAGCCGGCA
>DNHM01000402.1 GCA_003485885.1 Acidimicrobiaceae bacterium | reverse complement strand
CACCATGTCCGACAAACGTCGGCCTGAGCGGAGCGGTGCAACGCCGAATTACCGCGACCGGTAGACAGCGTTGGCGCCGAGGGCTTCCTTGTTCAAGCGCTTGGACAGGTGCAGGCCTTCGAGGATGAACTCGACGCCGCTGGCAACAAGTGCCGGGTCGCTGAGGTCGTCGGGTGCGTAACCAAGTGCAGTGAGTGCTGCGCCGAGCGCAGGCATTGCTTCGACCATGGCGAGATAGTCGGTGTCGGCGATGTCGTCGCCGGTGTGCACGACGGCGCCGGTCTCTTCGAATGCATCAAGCACGGCGCTGACTTCGGTGTGATCGAATGCCTCTTTGAAGACCACGATCGTGGCCGCCGACAAGAGATGTTCGATGATCTCGGCGTCGCGGCCATCGTCCATGGATTCGACTTCGATCTTGCCCATGGTCGATGGTGTGAGCGACGGTAGGTCGGCGATTCGGGGAACAGCTTTGGAGCCACCATGGCGCAACGTGCGGCGAACCGCACTGGCCACGAGCGTCTCGTAGTTGGCGATACTCAAACGAACCGACACACCGGAACGCTGATTGATGTGTGGGTTCTCGCGAGCGAGATGGCTCATGGTGACCACGAGCTCGGCCATGAAGTCGGGCACGCTGACCTCGATGCCTTCACCCTCGAAGACCACGGCCTCTTGTTCGACGATGTCGATCTCGGTATCGATCTCGATCGGATAGTGGGTCCGGATCTGGGTGCCGAAACGGTCCTTGAGTGGCGTGATGATGCGGCCCCGGTTGGTGTAGTCCTCGGGGTTAGCGGACGCGAACAACATGATGTCGAGTGGCAGCTGGATGCGATAACCACGGATCTGCACGTCTCGTTCTTCGAGCACGTTCAGCAGACCAACCTGGATACGTTCAGCAAGATCCGGCAGCTCGTTGATTGCAAACAGCCCACGGTTCGAGCGAGGCACCATGCCGTAATGCAGCGTGAGTTCATCGCTGAGATACCGACCCTCGGCGACCTTGATTGGGTCGACTTCGCCAATGAGGTCAGCGATCGAGGTGTCGGGCGTCGCCAGCTTCTCGGCGAAACGGCTGCTGCGATGCACCCAGCTGATCTTGGTGTCGTCGCCGTCGGCTTCGACGATGTCCTTTGCATACCGCGAAACCGGGTTCAGCGGATCATCATTGATCTCACTGCCAGCGATGATCGGCATCCATTCATCGAGCAAGCCGATACAGGACCGAATCATGCGAGTCTTAGCTTGACCACGTTCGCCCAAGAACACGACATCGTGGCCCGCAAGCAGCGCATTTTCGAGCTGGGGCGCGACGGTATTCTCGTAGCCGAGCACACCTTCGAAGAGCGGTTCCCCGTTTCGAATCCGCGTAATCGCATTACGACGGATTTCTTCCTTCACAGGTACCGAGGTCCAGCCCGATGCCTTGAGTTGTCCGAGATTCTCAGCAAGATCCATTGTGAGCCAAGTTAGGCGACCGGTGCCCAACATGCGAAGCGGACGGCACACCTTGTTGGCTGTGATCTCAAGAACCCGCGCCCATTCTCGATGCGAGCGCTCTGCCCGATCGACAGCTCGTCTGCGCTTCGGTGGTGAAACGAATACGCTCGGGGCGTGGTGTCCACTGTCCTTCCAGGTCCTTGGCGGGCCCATGCAACCGACGATGCGTTGCGCCGCAACTTCATCGAACACAACTTCGACGACGCCGCCTGGCTCGACGTCACGGTCCCCGGCCATTGGGCCGAGCAACCGAAGCTCGCATCACGCCGATCGGTTTTGTACCGCACAACCTTCTCGCTGCCCAACGATCCCTCCACCGACGATGGTCGCCATTGGCTTGTCTTCGACGGCATCTGGCAGAGCGCCGACGTATGGCTTGATGGCTCCTATCTCGGTCCGACCGATGGCTGGTTCATACCCAACGAATTCGACATCACCGATCAGATCCATACAAGTGAAACCGGTGAACACGTGCTCGCGGTCGAGGTGATGTCACAACAACCAAACGCCGACGAACCAACCCGCAATCTGAACGGCATCTTCGATGATCCCGACATCGTCGGCCACCAGAACCGTGGTGGTATCTGGCAACCAGTGCGCATCGTGTCGACTGGTCCCGTGCGCATGATCAAGAACCGGCTGGTCTGCACCGAAGCGTCGATAACGGCGGCCAAGGTCCATCTGCGGAGCCATCTCGTGAGTGACGAATCCCGCTCCGTCACCATCACCACCACGCTGCGCCCGCCAGGTGGCGCTCCGCCAGTGGTGTCTTCTCGCCAACACGACCTGGCCAGTGGCGCAACCGTGCTCGAATGGGATCTCGCCATCACTGACCCTCAGCTGTGGTGGCCGTGGCAACTGGGTGACCAACCGCTGTATCGGGTGACCGTCAGCGTCGAGGTCAACGGTTCGATCAGTGGCATCTGGGAACGCACCGTTGGGCTGCGCCAGATCCGGATGAAGAACTACGTGCTGTGGGTTAATGGTGAACGATTATTTGCCAAAGGCGTCGACATGTGGCCGACCACCACACTTCCCGCCGACGCGACCCCCGAACAGATCTCTGGTGATGTCGCCCGAGCAAAGGACCTGGGCCTGAACCTGCTGCGGGTCGAAAGCCATGTCGCTCGCCCCGAGTTGTACGACGCCGCAGACCGGGCCGGCATGCTCATCTGGCAAGACATGCCGATGCGGGGCGAAGTCAAACGCAGCATCCAATCCAACGCGGTGAACGCGGCCCACCGACTGGTGGACAAGCTCGGTGCACACCCATCGATTGTGGTGTGGTGCGCGCACTATGACCCGACAGGCACGAGCACAGGACGCCATCCACTCACCGCTATTCCGAGCCGACGCTCGGTGTTCAGTGTCGCTAAACAACAGACACCCACTTGGACCAAATCGGTGCTTGATCGTTTGGTCGGCCGAGCCTTCAACCGAGCCGATGGAAGTCGGCCGGTCGTCCAAGGTTCCGGATCCTGGCCGAGTGCGCCCCAGTTCGATGGCACCGATACTCACCTGCGGTTTGGCTGGCACTCAGGCACGGGCCGAGATCTCGAATCGTTCGCTCGTCGGATTCCCCGGATGGTTCGATGGGTTTCATCATTCGGCGCCCAGTCCATCCCCCATCACGACCAGGTCAAGGTGACTGACTGGCCGGCTGACCTGGGACTCCTCGCCGAACGTTACGGGCTCAACGAGACAGGCTTTCGTCAGTATCTCCCGACCTCCGATGCAGACACGATCGGTGATTGGATCGAAGCGTCCCAGGCCTATCAGTCCACCCTGTTACGCCGTCAGATCGAGACGTTGCGCCGGCTGAAGTACAAACCGACCGGCGGTTTCACGTTCAGCGCCCTCGCCGACTGTCGACCGGCTATCTCGTTCGCGATCTTCGACCATGACCGTCAACCAAAACATGCGGTGGCCGGGGTGAAGGCTGCGTGTCAACCAGTCATCGTGGTAGCTGACCGCATGCCTATCGAAGTACACCCTGGTGATGCCGTTCTCCTTGACGTACACGTGGTGAGCGACGAACGCGAACCGTTGCATGATCTCGATGTGTCGGCCCACTTGGTGTGGCCCGGCGGCGAACACACCTGGGCATGGCGAGGCCAGGCCGGAGCCGACAGCGTGTCCCGCATTGGCTCCATCAACTGGGTTGTGCCAACCGTCAGCGGTCCAGTAGAACTCCACCTCCGGCTGCGTCACAACGGCAACGAGATTGCGTCAAACAGCTATCGAGGCGATATTCGCGGTGGTTAGGACCTGGCCACTATTTTCGCTTCGCCGCCTTTCACCTGGTTGCTATTGAACGCGGCCTATGTCGTCTCTACCGCATCTGCATTGTTCAGGGACATCTTGTACGGCTGCGAAGTTGGAACAAGCAAGCACCACAGGAACGCTACGAAAAGCACCCCGAGATTCACGTGGTGCTCTTACGTGCTTTGGGAGCCGAAGCGGCTCTCAAGATCACCTG
>DNHM01000065.1:7289-7455 GCA_003485885.1 Acidimicrobiaceae bacterium | reverse complement strand
CGTCGAAGACAACACCGACAGCCAGGGTCGTAAACGATTCATCCAGGGTGGCAACGCCCCCATCGTGACCAACGATGGTGAACGAATCGTCGACAGTCACGGTCGGGTCAGCGTCGTAACGACCGCTGGCAACGGCCCGAGCTACGGCAAGTACCTGTGCCTGGGT
>DNHM01000065.1:3648-7118 GCA_003485885.1 Acidimicrobiaceae bacterium | reverse complement strand
GGTGCCTGGCACCGGTTCGTTATCAAAGGAACAGCAATGAACATTCTGGTTTGTGTGAAACGGGTGCCGGCACCTGGAGCAAAGATCAATGTGACCGACGATGGGCAGGCAGTCGATGCTGCCCATCTCGGTTTCACGACCAGTCCGCACGAAGAATGTGCGCTGGAAGAAGCGGTGCAGATCACAGAGCGCGACGGTGGCGAAGTCACCGTGCTCACACTCGGCCCAGTCGAAGCTGAAGAGCAGTTGCGTTACGCCGCCAGCGTGGGTGCCCACAAGATCATCCTCGTACCGACCGATGGTTCGCCATGGGATCCACAGCGAACAGCCGCGGCGCTCACCCAGGCGATCCAGACAGCCGAGGAAACGAACGGTGCGCCGTTTGAGTTAATTCTGTTCGGCAACGAAAGCGCCGACTCTGGTGGTTTCCAGGTAGGTGTTCGTGTTGCTCACAAACTGGACCGACCGATCGTAAATGCCATCAAGGGCATCGTGCCCAGCGACGCCTCTACCGATCAACCCCACGTGACCGCCAATCGAGAAATCGATGGCGGCTTCGAGGTCTACAACGTGCCGACCCCTGCCGTGTTCGGCGTGAAGGAAGGCATCAACCTTCCTCGTTACCCCACCATGCGTGGACGCTTAGCTTCCAAGAAAGCTGAACTCGTCACTGCAGAGAGCGACGCCGCTGCTGGTGGCCAACAATTAGTCACGTTGCACCGGCCGGCCGAACAGGCCAGCAACACGGAAATCCTTGGCACCGACGAATCAGCCGCCGTCGCCATCGTCGACATGCTCGAAGAAATCGGAGTATTGACATGAGTCTTCTTGTTGTTCTCGAACATGATCGTGGCGCGTGGTCCGAAGCGAACGACGAGGCAATGACCGCTGGTCGCACGCTTGCCTCTGACATGGGTGCCGACCTGCATGCGGTGCTGATCGGCGACGGGGCACTCGACCTGTCTGGTCAAGCAGTTGCGGCCGGTGCGGCTGTCGTGCATGTGGCAATCCACCCGATGCTCACCGACTTTGGTCCTGAGGCCGTCGGCGAAACAGTGGTGCAGCTCATCGCCGCAGCCACGCCCGACGCCGTGATGGCCGTTGGCACTAGCCGGGGCAACGAGATTCTTGCCCAGGTTGCCGCCCGTATGGATCTGCCGTTTGTCGCGAACTGCATGACCATCTCCCCCGCCGATGACACCTGGTCGATGACCCGCATCCAGTGGGGCGGCTCGCTCCTCGAGGACACAACGCTCGAGACCGATGGCCCGAAGATCGTGAGCTACGGCCACCACGCCGTCGTTGCCGAAGCACCACCAGCGCCTGGCGCTGGAGCGGTGCAAGAGTTCACGCCCGAACTCGATGGCTCCCTGGCCCACACGATCGTGGTTGACCGCGACGTACAGCAAGCAGGTGTCACCTTGTCGACAGCTCCCGTAGTGGTGTCTGGCGGCCGAGGTGTTGGTTCCGCCGAAGGCTTTGATCAGCTCGAAGAACTCGCTGAGCTACTTGGTGGCCGTGTCGGCTGCTCCCGGGCAGTCACCAACCTGGGTTGGCGCAATCACACCGACCAGGTCGGCCAAACCGGCACCCGCATCGCCCCCGAGATCTACATTGCTACTGGGATCAGCGGTGCTATCCAGCACTGGGTTGGGGCCATGGCGAGCAAACGAATCCTCGCGATCAATACCGACCCCGAAGCGAATATGGTCGTCAAGGCTGACTACGCGGTCATCGCCGACCTTCACAAGGTCGTGCCGGCAATCACCGCCGAAATCAAACGCCGCAAAGGCCTGTAGTCACAGGCGGCTCTAGGCGCCAACCAGGCTCTGGCTCTATCACTCGGGCAATAATGACCCGACAAGGCTGCCCGATGGCGACTCAATCGTGCAGTACGCACTCCCGATGCCGCTCACCTGAACATCGCTGATCTGGCGGATCACCGTGTCTGCAGGTAGGACGATGGAGTCGTTTCCGCGGACTGATGCCAAAACCGCGATGAGTTCGGCACTGCATTCGTCGCCTGCCGAGAACTGCTTGTCACGGTCCACGCTGACCTGGGCATAGATCTGCGCCTCGTGAGCGCCGGCGCAGTCTTGGTTCGCGACTCGAGTGAAATCGCCATTTCGGGGAGTCTCGAAACAGTCACCAACAGCGAGTTGGGTCACAGATGGTGTGCCCGTATCCCCGTCCGTAAAGGCTCCGACAAGCACAGAAACACCGACGATCGCAGCCACGATCAGCCGCCACGGCATCTTGCTTGCGCGAACTGGTTGTATCGGAGGTCCCAGAGGGCGTGGCGCTCGCACTGGCGGCCCGAGTGGAAGCGGAGCGTTCGCCGGGAGGGCAGCGCTTCTCGCGGGTGCTGGCGGCAAACCCAATTCACCTCGGAATGGCTCTAGCCACGGGGGCGGCGCCGCGGGTGGCGGCTGGGGCATCGGTGCAGGTGGGGCCATCGGGTTAGGCACTCGCGGCATTGCTGGCGGCTGACCTGCGCCCGGCGGTTGCACCCACTCGGTCGGGGCACCGACGTGCAGAGGTTCGCGCACTACCCCACCGGCCTTCGGATCTGTCGTCGACGAGGACTGCTGGCTTGATGGAACGGTGTCGACCCAATGGTCGACCGCTCGTTGAGGAAGCAGCGATTCCGACGACAATGGCGCCGACAACAACTCCTCGATAGTCGGCCCCTCCACTGCGACGTCGAGTTTGAGCGCAGCAAGTGCTTCGCGCCGCGCTTCTGCCGAGGCAGCGCCGGCCCAATGGTCGACCGCTCGTTGAGGAAGCAGCGATTCCGACGAGAGTGGCGTCGAGAGCAAGTCTTGAAGGCTTGGTCCGTCTACCGATGTGTCCACCGTTGTGTCGAGTTTCGGCGGAGCGAACGCTTCACGCGCCTGGCGTAACAATTCTGTGGAAGAGAGTTCGGGTTTGTTTGGATGGTCCGTCGACACCGGCACACGTCATTTCAGTCGATATGTCTTGCAGACCTGCGTCCACGGATTTCAAGCCTAGGTTTCGGAGTCTTATGCCACGCACCCACCAGCCTGGCTTCCAACCACCACCGACCCGTTGACTAGGGTTCAGCCATGAACGACGACGTGCTGGCAGCAGAAGAACAACGATGGGCTGCCTTGATCGGCAACGACTTCGAAGCCCTCGACTCACTCGTGCATCCATCGTTGTCCTACACCCACTCGAATGCGATCGTTGACACGAAGGCGAGTTGGATCGAGTCGGTTACCAGCGGCTTCGTCGACTACCGGTCGGTCGAGCGCGAGGACGTCGCGATCATCAGCTCAGGATCGACCGCGGTAATCACCGGCAAGGCCACGTTCATGGTCGGTGTGCAGGACAAGGAGATCACCATCGTCGCCCGGTTCACTGCCGTGTGGGTCAATGAGGACGACCGGTGGCAGTTCTTCGCATGGCAAAACACACCTATCCCCACCTAACCCCCACATCTGTGACGC
>DNHM01000065.1:0-3566 GCA_003485885.1 Acidimicrobiaceae bacterium | reverse complement strand
TTAGTCGCTGGCTGGTGGGCGCTCGCTGTGGCGGGGTTAGAGGCTGAGGCCGAGGCGGCTGAGTTCTTGTTGGATGGTGCCTTCGATGTGGGCGCTGCTCATGGTGAGCGCCTTGCCGATTTGGCGGGCAACTTCCATCTCGGAGCGGTCGACATGGCCGTCGGCACCAGCGAGGAAGACTGCGGCAGTGAGCACGTTCTCCTTGCCATGTTCGTTTAACACCGCACCTAGTTCCTCGAGATTGTCGGATAACGCAGACACCTGCAGGCTGCTGAGATCCGAGTCCAAGTCATCGAGATCGTAGGGGTGCGACGCGAATCGTTGGACAACAGTGACCGCAGCGTCTCGCTCCCGTGGGTCGACCGTGCCGTCGGCGAGTGCCATGGACACGGCGACGTGACGAATGGCGATCGTGCTAATGTCTTCGATCTCCGATGCAGTCTTGCCCTTGAGTACATCGGGGTAATACGTGTTCTCGCAGCTGGTGCATTCGATGAAGTCGCCGAGTTCCTTCAACGGAATAAGCGGGATGAAGAAGATGGTGAACCAGCGCCGAGCCTGCCTGTGTTCATAGTTCCGATCGCCGCCCTCGCCGGGGCAGAAGAACACGCCGGTGCCAATCGTCTTCTTGCGAACTCGCCAACCCCAGATGATCATGACGCCCCCTTGTTGGTGAAGCTCAGCGGCAGGTCGTCCATACCTTCGAACATCACCTGGAACCCGCTGAGTGAGTCCTGGCGGGCCAGGGCAGCGCCAATGCAGAAGTGGCTGCCCACACCGAACGCCGCGTCGGTAGTGGCATTCGAACGCAGGATGTCGAACGACTCGACATCACGATTCGACGTTCCATGACGAGCCATAGTTGGCTGGCTGGCCTCGACCTCGATCCTGCTGATCGACGTGGGGCAGGCATCGGTCCTCCGCAGAGCAGCGACGGGGTTGTCGAACCGCAAGCTCTCTTCGATCAAGTTGGCATCACGAGTGGAAGATGCCGGGGTGTCAGCCATGTCCAGAACCTAGATCCTGGAGGAGACTCGCGCCGAAGCAGCAGGAGTAGCCTGCCGAGGTGAGTACCGACACCGACACCGAAGCAGCGGCCACATCGCAGCAGACTCTCAGGGTTTTCTCGACGCTGTCGGCTGCTCTCGCCGCCGGATATGGCGTGCTGTTCACCATGGGCGGCGACTACCGCGACGAGTACGGCATCAGCGAGACAACCTTCGGTCTGATCATCGGGATCGGCTTTTTACTCTCGTTCTTCGCGCAGGTCATGATTGGGCCCTATGGCGACCGCGGTTACGCCCGTTTCATGGTCTTCGGCGGCTCGCTCCTCAATGCCGCTGGCTTATTGATGATGGGCTTCGGCACAACAGCAACGGTCATCATCGCCGGTCGGGTGATTTCAGGATTGGCGATCGGCGCCGCAGGTCCAGCGATCAAGCGGTTCGTGGTTGTTGGGTCAGGCGCCAACCTGGGACGAAATCTCGGACGGCTCTTCTCGGCCGACGTGTTCGGATTTGCGCTCGGGCCGGTGATCTCGGCCATCCTTGTGGGCCCGTTCGGTATCGCGTCGCCGTTCATCGTGATCGCGGCAGCCACCATCGTGCTCGTGCTGCTGTCTATGCGCCTGCCACTCGATGACGACGCAGCTGCAATCCCCGACCGCAAGCGCTTCGCGTTCGACCTACTCCGTTACCGACCGTTTGCCGGTGCCGTGATGCTTGGTGTGGCTGCGTTCGTGATGATCGGCACGTTCGATGCCCTATGGGATCTGGTGCACACCGACCTGGGCACCGCAGAATGGATGGCCAACTTGGGCATTGCCCTGTTCGCTATCCCACTGGTCCTGCTGGGCCCAACAGCCGGCAGACTCGCCCAACGCATCGGCCCGTTCATCGTCGGCGCCGCGGGCATGTTGGCCGCCATCGTCTTTTTCGGGATCTATGGCGCACTCACGGTTGGTGGCGCGATCTTCGCCGTGACCATGGTGCATGCAGTGAGCGATGGTTTGACCTTTGCGGCAAGTGGCGTTGCCGTCGGTATGACCGCGCCCGAAGAACGCCAGTCCGGCGCCCAGGGTGTGCTCGGCGGCATGCAATCACTCGGTGCAGGAATCATGGCACCAATCGCCGGCTGGTTATACGAGACCCACGGGCAAAAGACCACCTATTGGGTGTCCGGCGGGATCATCTTCATGCTAGTCGTGGGTGGCCTTGTGCTAGCCCGGCCTGCGATTCGACTCAAGGGTTAACCGTGGCACTCACTATCGGCACGTGGAACGTGCAATGGCAGTTCGGCGAATGGGAAGCTCGCCAGCCGGCAATCCTGCAGGTCTTACGCAACCTCGATGCCGACGTCGTCATGCTGCAGGAATCGTGGCGGGGCCAGGTTGAACGGTTCGCTAGCGAACTGGGTTACCACTCGACATGGGCTGGGCACAACCCCCACGCCGACCCCGAGCGTTCCATGGGTAATGCAATCCTGAGCCGATGGCCGATCCAAACTCGTGCCCATCGTTTCTTGGCCGACAGCCAGGGACGCGAGTACCGCACGATCCTGTCGGCCCGCGTCAACACGCCGTTCGGGATCTTGCCTGCGTTTACCACCCATCTCGACTACCACTTCGACGGTTCTGCAACCCGGCTCGCACAACTGGCCACCGCTTCGGAATTCATCGAGGAACACGCCAGCGGCGAATTACCGCCGATCCTCACCGGTGACCTCAATGCTGTGCACGACAGCGACGAGATTCGCAAACTCACTGGCAGGTCCGCCCCGTATGTCGCAGGACGCATCTGGACCGACGCATGGGAGCAGGTCGGCGACGGCCCTGGCATCACATGGTCGAAGGCCAACCCGTACATCAACAACTCGGCGTGGCCCAACCGTCGTCTTGATTATGTGATGATCGGGTGGCCACGCGAGAAGCGGCCGCTGGGCAATCCTCAACGAGCGTGGATGTTTGGTATCGAACCCATCGACGGCGTGGTAGGAAGCGATCACTACGGCGTTGCCGTCGAAATCCACACCTGACCCCATCTGTGGCCTGAACCCAGCCAGACCCAGGCAAACAGCTCGAGTGGCGACGGTGTGAGTGTTTCCCACTCCCTCTGTCGAACGCACCACCCCGAGCAGTTCATGGACAGTTCTGATCTCCCGTAGATGCCGTTATGAGCGAGACCTTTCGTGCTCGTTGTGTTCGCTCAGAATCTCGGCGAGGCGTTTCTCTGGATGGCGGCCGCCAACATGGCCCATGAACGGCGGGTGGATGCTGTATCCCATGAGCTCGCGTACTCGTGGTGACAGTGTGGCTGTGAGCTCAGGCGGGGTCGCCAAAATGTGGTTCTCCTGTTGACGAGCCCATGGTTCGCAGTATTGCGGTGTGATCGCGAGTCGGTCGGTCCCCGAAGTATTCGCCGCCCCTCGATGAATCAAAAGGCCATCCATCACCAACGCCGACCCCGCAGGCATCACCGCCTGCTTGATCTCGTCCTCCATCGGCGCAGGGTGACCCTCGGCCCAAAGATGGCTTCCTGGCACGAACTCGGTCGCACCGTTCGTAGCCG
>DNHM01000339.1 GCA_003485885.1 Acidimicrobiaceae bacterium | reverse complement strand
GTGCAGCTCACGCCCGACGACTTCGAGGTCGAGCGCACTGAAAACCAGGTGCGATCGTCCACCGTGCTCATGCTCGACATGTCGCTGTCCATGCCGATGCGTGACAACTTCCTTCCGGCCAAGAAGGTCGCCATGGCGTTGTACGGCCTGATCTCGTCGCAATATCCCCGTGACTATCTGGGAGTTGTCGGCTTCAGCGATGTCGCCACGGTGATCGAGCCAACCAAGCTGCCAGGCGTGCAATGGGACTTTGTGTACGGCACGAACATGCAGCACGGTTTCATGTTGGCCCGCGACATGCTCTCGAAGCAGACGGGCACGAAACAGATCATCATGATCACCGACGGCGAGCCCACGGCACATCTCGACGACTACGGCCGGCCACAGTTCAACTATCCACCGATCCAAGAGACGATCGACAAGACTCTCATCGAAGTCAACCGGTGCACTCGCGAAGACATCCGGATCAACGTCTTCATGCTCGATGCCACGCCGTATCTGACACGATTCATCGAGAAGATCACCCAGCTCAACGGCGGACGTGCATTCTTTACGACACCTCAGAACCTGGGTGACTATGTGTTAGTCGACTTTGTCGAGCACAAACGGGCGATGCGCACCGGGCGCCGTTAAACGCAACGCTCCGGTCGTTACCGCGCGGTGTACCCCGCATCGACGTGCACGATCTCGCCAGTCATATAACTTGCATCGTCGCTGGCCAAAAACGCGACGACGTTCGCGATCTCGCGTGGCTCAGCCAGACGTTTCATCGGGATGGTCGCGTCGGCAAGGGCTTGGAGATCGGCCTCGGACGGGGGAGAGGCGCGCTGGCTGGACAACATAGGTGTTCGGACCTCGCCTGGTGCCACCGCGTTGATCCGTATCCCCTGGTGCACATGATCAAGCGCCATGGCCCGAGTGAGTTGATGCACGGCGCCCTTTGACACGCAGTAGGCAGTCGAACCAGTAGACGCCACGCCACCCCAGATGCTGCCGAAGTTGATGATGGTGCCTTGTCCTTGTTCTGACATGTAGGCGACTGCAGCCCGGCTGAGGTAGAACATGCCGTCGATGTTCACGCCCATAACCCGGCGCCAATCGTCGTCGCTGGTTCCAAGGGCATCGGCCCGATGAATCGTGCCGGCAGCGTTCACGAGTACATTGAGTCGCTGGTAGCGCTCGGTGATCGCATCGATCGCCTGGACGCAGAAGTTGCTGTCGGCGATATCGCCGATGATGGGATCGTCGGCCGCAATCTCAGTAGCAACCTGATTCGCTCGCTCCTCGTCGATATCGATGATGGCGACGGTGCCACCGAGTTCGGTAAACAGTCGCGCGCAAGCGGCTCCCATGCCTGAAGCAGCGCCGGTGATAACAATCACCTTTCCGGTGAATGTGCCCTCGGCCAAGGTCATGGTCGATTCTTTCGTAGCGCGTACTGACTGCCGCCGTAGGTCTGCTCGGTGGGTTGCAGTTCGATCCGATTGATATTGATGTGAGGTGCCGCATTTACTGCGTAGAGGATGGTGTCAGCGCATTCGGCCGCGGTGATTTCGGCAGCACCGGTGTCGAGGACGGCGGTGCGTGCCTGTTCGTCGTCGATAGCGATCTGGTAGAACTCGGTTTGGATTCTGCCGGGGCAGATCTCGGTCACCCGCACGCCGGTTCCCTGAAGTTCAAGCCGCAGATTGGTCGACAGCCGATGCATGGCGCCCTTGGTCGCGCCGTACAGCGCTGAACTCAGCGGATATAACCCAGCCATCGAACCGACGTTGACGATGTGGCCCGAGCCCTGAGCGATCATTCCAGGAAGTACGACCTGAACCATATGGATGGCAGCGGTGACATTTGTCGAAACCGTAACTTCGATGTCGTCGTAGGTGGCCTCGGTGAGTGAACCCCACGCCCGCCCCAGGCCGGCGTTGTTGACCAAAATGTCAACCGTCCCGATCTCGGCAATCAGCGATTTCACGCCGGCAGCGTCGCACACATCTAACACATGAGGAATGCAGCCGGTTTCGGCCGCGAGATCGTGCAACCGTTGCTCTCGGCGGGCGGTGGCGTGCACGGTCATACCTGCAGAACACATGGCACGTGTGGTCGCCGCCCCGATTCCGCTGGAGGCACCGGTGATGAGTACGACCAAATCATGGTCACGCTGGGTGGTCATTGCCTGAAGGTAGCGGAGTTCATTCGCTCCTCAAAACAGTCCTGTTGCTCATGTTGTTGGTGTTAATTGGGGTCAACAACGACGAGAAAGGTGCAAGATTGGGCGGTTTTGCGACGAAAACCGCAAAAACAGACCAAAAAGCACGCAAAAAGCCAGATCGGCCTTGCACTTTTGGCATTCCCGCTGACACAATGATGACACCGTTGTAATTACAAAGGGTGGATTCCCTTTGAGGAGGCGCAATGCGTCGCAAAGACATGCTTGATCGTTCGTGGCAAGAGTTCTCAAATTGCCTGGGCGTTGACCCCGATTTGTTCTTCCCTGAGCGAGGTGCTTCCACGCGCGAAGCCAAAGAAGTCTGCCGCAACTGCGTCGTGCAAAACGACTGCCTTGAGTACGCACTTGCGAATAGCGAGAAGTTCGGCATCTGGGGCGGCATGAGCGAGCGTGAACGACGCCGCATCCGTCGCCAGCGCAACGCAAGCCGCCAAGCAGCTCTTACCGAGATCGCCAGCGCCTAGACCGGCCGCCGGGTCGCACCGGCGTTCTCGGGCTAGGATCACGATTATGAATCTCGGGGCAACAGAGCTCATCATCGTTTTGGTCATCGTTCTTGTCGTTTTTGGCGGCGCCAAGCTGCCAAAGCTCGCTCGTTCGATTGGTCAAGCGCAAAAAGAGTTCCAAGAAGGTGTGTCCGAAGGTTTGGACGACGACACCGCCTGATCGGTCGAAGCTGGCCAGCAGGTGACTCACGTTCAGCTAGCACCTAGCGACTCAACAAGTCGTATTCAAGATCTCCAGGGCTTGCCCGCTGCCACTTGGCTGCGGGCATTTCCATTTACGGTTGTTGCCGCGCTTGTGATCGCAATTCCATCGGACCTGCTCGACAACCCCATCTTCGGACGCCCGGTGCCGCCCCGTCCGATCGACTATGTGATCCTGGCGGTCACCGCTGGTTTGATCGGACTGGTGCTTGCCATCCGACCCCCTGAAAGTGCCGCGACCGATACGCAGGAACGCCGCACCATCTGGTCGGGGTTCGTTTCTTTTCTGGCTGTCGGCTGTCCGGTGTGCAATCAAGCAGTTGTTGCACTCGTCGGCACGTCAGGTGCCCTGAGCTGGTGGGCCCCTGTGCAGCCCGTTGTGGGAATGACCGCTGTTGGTCTTTTATTGTGGACACTGCAGCAACGGCTATGCACCTACCAACTCACCGCCTGTCCGATCTGAGCAACCATGCCACGCCCTCCTGCGAACGACTCTCACGGCGGCGATGCCGAGGCTGAGGAACGCCCGATCGGCCAACGTCGCGAACTACGTATCCTTGCGCTGGCATTGGTGCTGGCAATGTCAACATGGTTTTCAACCGCAGCAGTGCTTGGCCAGCTGACCGTCGAGTGGAGTCTTGGATCGGCCGCGAAGAGTTGGCTGATCATCGTGCTCCAGCTCGGCTTTGTCGTCGGCGCCGCGGGCTCATCGGTGGCGAATCTGGCAGATCGCATCCCGCCCCGACGTCTCATGTTGATCGGCACCACCGGCGCCGCCATTGCGAATGCCGCCATCATTCCGCTCGACGCCTATGGTCCAGCACTGGGCGCCCGGTTCATGACCGGGGTCTTCTTGGCCGCCGTCTATCCACCTGCACTCAAGGCAATGTCGAGCTGGTACCGGGCCGGGCGGGGGCACGCACTCGGCGTCATGATCGGTGCGCTCACCCTGGGTTCTGCGCTGCCCCACTTGATCAATGGCATTGGTGAGCTCGACTGGCAGGTCGTGATCGGCGCCACTTCGTTACTCACCCTGGTTGGTGGCCTGTTTGCCGAACGACTTGGCTCCGACGGCCCCTACGCCACCAAAGCCTCTCCGTTTGACCCGGCCAAGCTGCGGTCAGTTATCGCCAATCGCGAGTTTCGTCTCGCGAGCCTGGGTTACTTCGGCCATATGTGGGAGCTCTATGCGATGTGGGCGTGGATCGCAGCCTTCTATGGCGATGTGTTCACCAACCAGCGGTCGGCGAGCATCGCTGCGTTCGGCACCATCGGCATCGGCGCATTCGGCTCGGTCTATGTCGGAGCATTGTCCGACCGACAACAACGCTCAAGCGCTGCCGAACTAGCTATGCGCTGGTCGGCCCTGGCATCGCTTGTTACCGGCTTCCTCGTTGGTGCACCACCGGCGTTCGTGCTCATGGTCGGGCTCGTCTGGGGCTTCTGGGTGGTCGCTGACAGTGCACAGTTTTCGACCATCGTCACCGAAGTCGTCGAACCACAATCTGTTGGCACGGCACTCACGTTGCAGCTCGCTATCGGCTTCGTGCTGACCGTGCTCACGATCTTCTTGGTCCCCGTGGTCCGAGACGCGTCGAACTGGGGTTTTGCCTTCATGATGCTCGCCCCCGGCCCCATCGTGGGCGCCTTCGCGATGCGAGCCTCAGCTACCTAAAAGTGTCATCTGAATTGTTACGTCCCCAGGGGAACATAACAATTCAGAGGCGTTCGATGAGTGTTCCAGTGCCCAGGCCGCCACCACAACACATGGTGATGACGCCGTAACGCCCGCCGGTGCGCTGCAGCTCGTGTACTGCCTTGGTGGTCAAGAAGCAGCCAGTCCCGCCCAGTGGGTGGCCAAGTGAGATGGCGCCACCATTGGGGTTGACCTTGTCCATGTCAGGACCCAGTTCCTTGCTCCAGGCAAGCACGACCGAGGCAAAGGCTTCGTTGATCTCGAACACGTCGATGTCGTCGACGGTGAGGCCTTCGGCTTCGAGCACCTTGCGAGTTGCGGGGATGGGGCCCTCGAGCATGAGGACTGGGTCACAACCAACCAGCGCGCTCTGCACGATGCGAGCCAGTGGCTTCACGCCGAGCTCCTTGGCCTTCTCGGCGCTCATCATCAGCACCGCGCTGGCGCCATCGGCGATCTGCGACGAGGACCCAGCAGTGTGCACGCCGTCTTCGCGGGCGACTGGTTTGAGTTGGGCGAGCTTCTCCAGGCTGGTGTCGCGAGGAATTTCGTCGCGGGTCACGGTGATCGTCTCGTCGGTCTTGTTGCCGTCGGCGTCGAGCACCGGCGCATCGACCGGAATGATCTGGGTTTCGAAGCGGCCCTCGGCCACGGCTACCGCAGCCCGTTCTTGTGATTGCAGACCGAAACGGTCGGTGTCGTCGCGGGTGATGTCGTACTTCTCGGCGATGCGCTCGGCACCTTCGAACTGGCTGATGAACTCATAGTGGCCAAAATAGGTCCGGCTCATAGGGCTGCCGAGCCCGGCCTTCTTGCCGGCAAAGGCATCAGAACCAATAGGAAGCAGGCTCATGGCCTCGACTCCGCACGCCATCACGACGTCTTCGATACCAGAGGCGATCAATGCATGGGCCTGATTGACCGCCTGCTGAGACGAGCCGCACTGGGCATCGATCGTGGTGGCGGCGACTTCTTCGGCGCCACCATGGCTCAGCCACGCGGTGCGGGTGATGTTCATTGCCTGAGCGCCGACCTTGTTGATGCAGCCGCCTACGACCTGACCAACGTCAGAGGACTTGATGCCAGCTCGGTTGATGACTTCCATCATCACCGGACCAAGGACATCGGCCGGATGCGCTCCCGCCAGTGATCCATTTCGTTTACCCACAGGTGAACGGCCAGCTTCGACAATAACTACTTCGTGCATTGCCAAACACTAATTGGCGCAGTTCACATGTTCCTAGTAGCAGCGGAAACCGAGAGCCGAACAGCGGGGCATACGGGTGCCGAACCATCGGTGACTGGCTGAAGCTGCGGCAAAGCGGGGCCAGCAACTTTGCGGGACATCGGGGAACATTGGGGAAGCAGACAGGCTTCCCAAAACGCGATCGAGGCACGCC
>DNHM01000539.1:270-3410 GCA_003485885.1 Acidimicrobiaceae bacterium | reverse complement strand
CCAGGAAGGCCCTCGACGAGAGCATCGGCATGAGGCGCATCGGCCGCTGCATTTCGCAACTCCTGCCCGACGGTGATGTCAGGCCGAAGGGGCGGGCCGGAGCCATCGGGGCTGTAATGCGAAAGCGACAGTGGCGCGGTCATGGAGGTTCTTCCCAGCTAGACGAATGGTGCACTCTTACATGGTTCGGTCGCTCGGCCAAGAGGTAGTCGTTCGGCTTACGTGTCAGGCGTAGGTGTCATCGGCGTTCGAACCAACAGGCCTTCAGCTAGGCACTCGACTGGTAGCCTGAAGCGCACAGTCCGGTCCTTTCTGTCCCAGGAGAGAGCACCGGGATTACCTCGTGTCACGTATGAGCCGTGCTGGCGCATCTCTTGGTTGTATGCGGTGGGGTCTCGGGTCGAGCGGTTCGATGGTGGTCGTGCGCCTGGTCGACGAGTGCGCCCAGATCTACGGGAGGGGCCGGACGGTGGCTGGCAGATGTCGCAGGTTCGGTCACGGTCATGTCGCAGCTGACCCGGTCGGGCGATCGAGTGCGCCGCCGAAGCCAGCCGACACCATTTCAGTGATTGCCGGGGGAGCACATCGGGGGTGGCCTGCATTGAATGGCGGGTCGGGGTCATATTCGATACTTAGTTGGATGGCCTGCGCAACCTCGTCGGACTGCAGGTTGGCGACCAGTTGCAGCGCCATGTCGATGCCGGACGAAACGCCAGCGGCGGTGATGATCTTGCCGTGTGTGACGACTCGTTCGTCGGTGGGGATGGCGCCGAACTCCGACAGCGTGTCTCGTACGTACCAGTGGCTGGTTGCCGGAACACCTTCGAGGACACCAGCTGCGCCGAGCAGTTGGGAACCGGTGCACACCGATGTCGTCCTGGTTGTGCCGGGATGAACCTGAGCGATCCAATTGAGGATCGGGTGGGTCTTCTCGCGTGACATTTGCACGGTGATCACCCCTCCGGGGATCACGATGACGTCGGGGTCTGGCATGTCGGCGTAGGCAGCGTGTGCCACCACGGCCATGCGTCCGTCCGAGTCCATGACCGGTCCGGGTTGTTCGGCCACGAACGTGATTTCGCTGTTCGGTAAACCGGCCAGCACCGAATACGGGCCGATTGCATCGAGCATGGTGACGCGATCGAACAGTGCGATCGCAATTGAAATCGGCGGGGTCATTTCGGTCATGTCGACAGTCTCGTCTACGACCCGACCTAGTGCCACTCAGCCCGCCTCATTGGGAGGAGGCGGGCCAGGGACGTGTGCGTGCTTGGGTTCAAG
This sequence comes from Acidimicrobiaceae bacterium, assembly GCA_003485885.1. GTDB lineage: Bacteria > Actinomycetota > Acidimicrobiia > Acidimicrobiales > UBA10347 > UBA10347. Next base: position 2,129 of record DNHM01000539.1, on the reverse strand, counting down.
CAGTACGTGTCCCTCCATTTCGCTCGTATCCTCAGACTCCGTATGAGTAACCCCGAGGAATCACGTCTTGAGAAGCCGTTGCAGGCTCGACGTCGGTTGTCCACTCCTCCGGCGCAGCAAGGCCCGGCGACCACACGATTTGCGAATATGTCGCTTGGTCTTTACGCCACCATGTGCAACGTGGTCGGTTTGGTCTTCACGTTGACTGGCGCGTTCATGTCCGAATGGCTCGGCGTTGCTGGTTGGCTGTTGACGCTCTTCGGCGTGTTGGTGTTGCTGTGGTCGTTCATGGTCACGCTTTACGCCAACCGACGGGTTTCACGTCGCAACGAGGTCGAACGGGTTATCAAGATCAACGTCGTCCTGATCGTGGTCGCAGTGCTGTGGATCGTTCTGGCTGGCGGCATGACCAGCGATGGCCGCATCGTCTTTGGCGCACTCACCTTGGCAACAGCGGGTTTCACCGCTGCTCAATACTTCGCCCGCCGCACCCTGACTTAACAACGTTTCTGAACCGATCGACTGAAATCGTCGTCCAAAGGGTTCACACTCGTCTCGTTGTATGGATAGGAGGCGAGGCCACTGGTGGCAGCGCCAGGTTTGCCCAGCAGCTGTACAACCGGGGGCTTCGGTGGGACAGTTTTGGGTTGTGCATGGGTGCCGTTTGGAGAATGCCACATGGCCGTGATGGGCTGTCTCTATGAAATTTGGCCTGGCATTCGCAAGCAGCATTGGCACTGACCCGCAGAGTGCACTTGAGATTTCGCGGGTAGCTGAGGAGGTCGGTTTTGAATCGGTGTGGGGTGGCGAACATGTCATCTTCCCGTCGACGATCGAGTCGGCCTATCCCTACACATCCGACGGCAAGGTGCCAGCGACTCCAGAGACGCCAATTCCTGACCCGCTCATTTGGCTTGCTTACGTGGCTGCTGCTGCGCCAACGTTGCGGTTGGGTACTTGCATCCTGATCTTGCCCCAGCGCAACCCGTTGGTCTTGGCCAAAGAGCTGGCCACGCTCGATCACCTCACTGGCGGCCGAGTTGAGCTCGGCATCGGTGTTGGTTGGATGAAGGAAGAGTTCGATGCCCTTGGTGTGCCGTGGGAGCGCCGCGGCCGGCGCAACGATGAGTATGTCGAGGCGATGCGGCTCATCTGGGGCGGTTCACACGTGGAGTATCACGGCGAGTTCGTTGACTTCGATCCGCTGACCTGCACGCCACGGCCAGATCAGGGCGCCGACATTCCGATTCTGGTCGGCGGCGACACCGACGTGGCGATCCGTCGGGCCGCGCGTCTGGCTGACGGCTACTTCCCTGGTGAGGGTGACCCGGAACGGCTCGCCGAACTCATCACTGCGGTCGGTCAGGCCTGCGAACAGCGAGACCGTGACCCCAGCGAGGTCGAGATCAACGCCATGTTTGGCGCTCACATGCGTGACCCGGTCGCAGGCGTCGAGATCATGCGTGACCTGGGTGTTGGCCGAGTCATGGTGCCAGCGTTCTTCTTCGGTGGTGACGGCGGTATGGATCGCCTGCGAGCCTTTGGCGAAGCTGCGGTGACGCCGAACGCCAGCTAGACCAGCGAAAACGACAACGGTCGTGTCGGGTGAATCGTTGCGCCGATTCAACCGAGACGGCGGTCGTGGGCCTCGGGGGCCCGTGGGCTAATTGTTGGGATCAGCCGTTGGTTGCGAGTTCTAGACCGGGAAGCAGAAGGTCGGGTTTGACCTTGTCATCAGGAACGCAGACACCGTTCTCGACGTGTTGGCCAACAAAGCAGAGCGGTTCAAACTGACCTGGATCGATCACCAGGATTGGCAGGCAGACGTCGCCGATTCGCTGGAACCCAGCGTCGCATGG
>DNHM01000539.1:0-168 GCA_003485885.1 Acidimicrobiaceae bacterium | reverse complement strand
CCACGTATTCGTAGCCGAGCTGGCACAGGATCAGAACCGGTGGGACACATTCGCTATCGACAATCTCACCCTCACACGGCGGTTCGCCGGTTGTTGGTTCGTCGTTGTTGCCTGGCACCGGTACAGCGTCATCCATGGTCTGGTCAGTGTTCGTGGCTGGAGCTGGCG
>DNHM01000537.1:3462-5531 GCA_003485885.1 Acidimicrobiaceae bacterium | reverse complement strand
TTACACCGGATCACACCGTTGAGTGCTGCGTCATCGACAAAGAACACGACGTCGAAGATGGCGTTGTTCGAGAGATGTTCGCCATACCGGTGCCCTATCTCGTCGTCCCCATCAGCGCCGAAGGCATCTGCGGTTGCCGCGATCTCTATCCCCACTTCGGCTCACCCGACAACCATGACCAGTGCGAGGTCTCAGCCGTGTGTGTGCGGACGGGGCCGACGACCTCGGAACAGATCAGCGAGTCCGTCGAGTTCGCCTGAAACGACGGCCAGCCGGTCCAGGTCACGCTTGTTTGAAGCGTCCTGGACTTCCTGCCCGATGAGGTGAGCTTCTTCTGCGAGCAGCCGGGTAACAAGATCGTGCAGGTTCGGTTCCATACCTTGGTAGTAACACCTTGACGTGTGCCGAGCTAGAGCCCAAGGTCCACAACCGATTCGTGTTGGGAGCCAGGGACGTTCGACCCTGGCGCAGCACGCCAAACCGGCCCATTGTGTCGCTGTATAAGCCCTTGGAAGGCATACGGATGAACCAGAAGCTGTCGCACTCTACGAACAATGGTCACAGCACCGATTCGGGTCGTGCCATGACCACAGCCATGACCACTGCCGACGTCACCATCGCCGAGCTGCGCGACGAGTTGCAAGCAGAGAAGCGGGCGAACCACCAGCTGCGTGTTGGTCGGCGTCATCTCGCAATCTGATGTCATACGGGTCTTGTACGACGAGCAAATATCGGCAAGCGAAGTATCGCAGTATTTTATGAGCCCATTTCCGATATCTCTGCCTGCGGTCTCTGCGCTTAACCTGGAACGGGCGAAGATCGCCGATCGTATGGTGAATACCAAAGTGCAAGATGTGATGACGCCGATTCCTGTCACCGTGGCGCCCGATCACAATGTGCGTGACGCGGCCCAACGAATGATCGATGCACGAGTTCATCGGGTACTTGTGACCCAGAACGATGAACTCGTCGGCATTCTCAGTTCGCTCGATCTTGTTGGGCTTGTTGCTTCTGACTTCTGACGGTTGAGGAACTCGAGGCAGGCAAACGGCACAACGGCCGTCCCTGCCTCCTTGCTCGACGTGCGTGTCACTCGTCGTTGGCCACTACGGTCTTTCGGTGAGCACTATTGAAGAAATCGGCGAAGCGGACGGCTGGCGATGCTGGCTCTGTGACGAGCCCGTTGACCCAACCATGTCGGTCAACGACCCTCGGGGCGCAAGTATCGATGCACGATCAACCCGCAAAAAGGCCAAGAAGAAGGCACGTTCGCTTCCCGAGCGGTTGGCCCACCGAGACTGCAATACCGGCAAAGGCAACACCGAAGCCGTGGTGCAATGGCCAGAGCACCTCTTCGTGGTTGATCCTGCGGTGATCATCCAGAGTGCAGAGCGGCTCGCTACAAAAGGCGGACGTGAAGCCATGGCGCGTTGCCCCACCAGCGAGGACGCAAACCTGGCCGGTGCCTGGCTCGTTGACCGCGTCTCGCGGCTAGAACCCGGCGTGCAGTTCGCGTTTCGAGTCGAACCAGCTGGCGGACAGTTCCTACTCGTGCTTTCCGCATAACTGGCGAGCAGCATCATGCCCTCGGACAAGAAACCAAACATCGTCTTTCTGTTTGTCGACAACTTAGGGTTCGGCGAACTTGGTTGTTACGGCGGAGGAATCGTGCGGGGGGTCCCGACCCCCAATATCGATCGGCTTGCGGCCGACGGTGTGCGACTCACCAACATGAACATGGAAGCGCAGTGCACCCCATCGCGTTCGGCGGTCATGACCGGTCGAATCCCAATTCGTTCGGGAACCGTCCGTATACCACTGCCTGGCCAGCCAAGCGGGCTTACCCGCTACGAAGTCACCCTGGCCGAACTGTTGTCACAGCAGGGATACGCCACTGCCCACTTCGGCAAATGGCACTTGGGCGACACGGCGGGGCGCCAACCCCACGAACGAGGATTCGACGAATGGTGGGGACTTCTCGAAACCCACGACTCGTCGCTGTGGGCGTCGGCACCGGGCTACGACCCACAGGTTGCCCCACCAGCACAACTCTTCGAGGGCCGACGCGA
>DNHM01000537.1:0-3329 GCA_003485885.1 Acidimicrobiaceae bacterium | reverse complement strand
TGCCGTTTTTTGCGTACATGCCGGTCGCGTTCCCGCACTTCCCGACCTTGCCCCACCCTGATTACGAAGGCAGTACCGGACTTGGGCCCTTTGCCGACTCCTTCCATGAGATGGACGAACGAGTCGGTGAACTCGCCGACCTGCTTGACGAACTCGATATCTCCGATGACACGCTCTTCGTGTTTACGAGCGACAATGGGGCCGAGGACGTGCTCCCGTGGCGGGGTTGGACTGGCCCATGGGGCGGCTCGTACTTCACGGCAATGGAAGGTTGTCTCCGGGTTCCGTTCATCGCCCGATGGCCCGGCCATATTCCGGCCGGGCGTGTGAGCAATGAGGTAACCCACGCGGTCGACATCTTCACCACATTCGCTACCGCAGCTGGTGCGCCCGTTCCTCTCGATCGACCAATCGATGGAATTGACCTGATGCCTCTACTCGACGGCACGAGCGATACGTCTGGCCGAGAGTCGATCTTGTGTTTCGTCGGTGACCAGCTCCACGCTGTCAAGTGGAAGAACTGGAAACTCCACTACATCTGGCAGGAGTACATGCTGGACCCAGCGGTTCAACTCGGTGTTCCCCGCGCGTTCAATCTGTACGAAGATCCTGGGGAGCGTCACGATGTCTTCTTACCGTCCAACACCTGGGTGCAACGTCCATGTATGGCCGCGATCGGTGCATTCTGGGACAGTGTCGAGGCCCATCCTCTCATCGCACCCGGCACCGCCGATCCGTATGAGCCTCCGACCTGAGGCGAGATCGGGCCGGAGGCAGCCGCGAACTAGCCGGGAGTTACCGAATGGGGGGCGACTCTCCATGTTGTTGATGGTTACTTCGTAACCGATGCATGAGATAGTCGCCGTACACAACAGGTTCGAACAACGGGTCCGAACCCGGCATGACGCAACTTGGCAGCGGTTCAACCCGAGTACGTATGTCGGGGTCAAAAAAGAATGGCAACGAAAACCGCTCAACGGCAGGATTTGTCCGCACGCGGTGTGGTGTTGAGATCAGACGGCCATTGCTCCACCGATGCAAAATGTCGGCAGTATTCATGACCAAGGTGCCGTCACGGGGTACTACATCGATCCAGCGCCCGTCTTCGCCTCTGACCTGAAGTCCGCCAACGTCGTCCTGCGCAAGCAGTGTGATGAACCCGTAGTCCGAATGCGGTGCCGACCCAAAGAACCCCTCGGCAGCCTCGCCCGCCGTTGGCGGATAGTGAAGCAGACGCAGAAACGTCGTCGGTGTCTCAAAGTGCTGCAGGAGGCTTTCGGGTTCAGCGCCAAGCGCGACCTCGAGGGTCGTTACAAGACCACGGGCAACCGTCGTCATCGCACGTACATAGGCCAGAAGAGGCGCTTCGATCTCCGGTAAGGCTGACGGCCATTGGTTGGGTCCCGCCAGCGGTGCACCAGATCGTGCGAGTTCGCTGTCTGGTGAGACCTCGTGCATCAGCATCAACGACGCACTCTGATTGGGCTTCGTGACCGTGGCCACCGACGATGTCGTCGTTGTCGAAGTGTTGATTGGGATATAGCCGCGGTGGTATTCGTTGACCTCAATCGCCATCTTTGATGCCAGCGGAAGCGCATGGAACTGCCGCGACGCTTCGAACGCTGCCTCGACAACCACCTCGTCGACGCCATGGTTCGACAGGTACGCAAACCCGACGGTCGTGTAGATGTCTAGGAGTTGAGCCGCTATCCGATCGTGGTCGGCGCATCCGGGAGTGCCAAGTCCGGTCAGATCGATAGTCGGGATCATGGCTTCTTCCAAAATTCCCGGCACGGCCGGGACCTAGAACGATTCGAGTTCTTCGCCGAGCACGAAACGGCCCAGTTGGTGGTGAACCCGATCTTGATGGGCATTGATGTGTAAGGGCATGGCCTGGAAGTCTCGCCATCGGCGTTCGAACGTGCCGCCTTCGCGTAATCCGTTGCCGCCCTGGCATCGCTGCAGGAGCCGCATGGCATCGCTCAATTGGGTAATCGCCGATGTCGATAGGGCCATCTGCCGTAAGTAGTCAGCGTCGTCCGGCGGTTGATGATCGTCGATTCGCTGATCAACCTGGCGGCAGGCCGTTTCCGCTGTCGCTGCTGCTGCACCAATCAGCGCGGCCGCTTGCCCCAGATTGACTTGCACCGTTGGTCGGGTGACCATTTTCTTACCCATGATTGACTTGCGGTGGCGGATCTCGGCGGCAGCTTCGGCCAGTGCTGCCCGGGCCAGGCCAACGCCCATCCACGCGAGCCACACGTCGGATAGGCCGACCCAGTCCTCGCGATACCGATCTGCAACCACCGGGACTTCGCGGAGCGCCTCGGCCCGGTTGGCCCCAAACCATTGGACACAACGATCGAGTGGCGCAACGACGTCGGTGTAGTGAATGTCGTCGGTAGCCGAGGCTCGCACCGATGCGCCATCCCACGTTGGATCGATCTTCACGCCGTCATCGTTCGTGCGGACCACCGTGAACCGGATATCGAGCGGCTCGACTCGTTCACCAGCTTCGTCGACCACAATGAAGGCAACACCTGCCCAGTCCGCGTAACGGCCGCCCGAACTGAACGCGCCTCGGCCATTCAGCCGCACCACGTCGCCCTCGACCGCGCCAGTTACACCAGAACCCGCGCCTGCAGGGAAACATACCCACTCCCCCGCATCGACAATTTCATGCAGCAGGTCCTGGTGGTCAGGCCCGAGGCAGCCAACAAAGAGGTGGAAGACCGCGAGATGATTCCACATGGTCCAGGCCGTGCTCGTGCAATTGGCACTGATCGCTTCGAGTTCACGACCGATCTGCAAGACGGAAGCCTCTGTTCCGCCAATGTTGCGGGTCGCGGCAAGCTTCATGACATCGCTCGCTTTGAGCGACGCTATGAGGTCGCCATCGATGCTTCGGGTCGCGTCGGCCTGCGAAGCTTGGGCCGCAATAGCGCTAAGCAACGGCGTTGTTGTTCGACGGATTTCATCGGGCACGAACGCCGCCACCGGGTCAAAGGGTGCATTGGTCATGCCACACCCTAAGTCGCCACAGCCCACCAGTCGACATCGCAGCGAGGCCAATGATCGAGTGACACCTCGCTAGGCCGATTCGTCGCCGCGCAAAAAGTACGCGCCAGCGAGGCTGACTCCAAGCAGTAGTGCAAGTGCTGCCAATCGACTGGTGGGACCAACCCAGCCGGACGTCTCGCCACCTAACGCATCCAGCTTGTCATTCACTTGGTAGCGCCCGACGTTCGCTATGACGAACGAGGCGACAGCAACAACCACGACAACCCGCCACCGACCCGTGGCACTGACGGCCCAGAAAGCGCCGACCA
>DNHM01000147.1 GCA_003485885.1 Acidimicrobiaceae bacterium | reverse complement strand
CGGTCGGCCCGGTACGTCTGGCCAACGGCCCGTCGAGCCCATCAGCCAGGCGGTTCAGAATCCATAACACCAACCCGAGCCACCAGTGTTCGAACGCGATCGCCACACAGGCAGCAACGCCGACGGCGAAGCCGATACCAGTCAAGGTATTTGGGCCTAGTCCGATCCGTTCAAGCGGTATCGCCGCCCGGTCCAGCGGGCCTGCTAACCGCGCCCTAAACGCCGCATCGAGCATCAGCTGACTGCCCGGTCGCGTATCCGTCGGGCCCACAGACTGCTTCCGACAAGCACAACAAGGAGGGTACCGAGCAGGACCAGGAACGTTATGCCCCTCGGGTTGTCGGCCTGGGCGCCAAGCCCAGTTGCCAGCAGCGTGGCCGGGGCCATCCCGATCACCGATGCCAGCACATACCGGGAAAGCCGGACCGAAGTCAGTCCAGAACCGTAGTTGAGCAGGTTAAACGGCACGATCGGCATCAACCGCAGAACCAGAATCGATGTGAAGTCGTTACGGCCGATGAAGTCGTCGATGTTCGACAGTCGGCTACCGAACAAGGATTGGGCACCGTCGCGCCCCATGGCTCGGGAAATGATGAACGCACAAGTGGAACCAATTGTCGCACCAGCCAAAGCGGCCGCTGCTCCGACCGGAAAGCCAAAAACGGCACCAGCGGTGACGGTGCCTAGTGTCCCCGGCAAGAGCAGCACGACGGTCAACGCGTAGGTCGCAACAAATGCAATGAATCCCCAGTTGCTTTCCCCGACTTCGGTCAGCAGGTCGCGTGCGCCATCGGTGCCGCCAATAGCCAATCCAACGCCCGCCCCAACCAAGGCCACGACCAACACCACCAGCCTGGCTATCGCCAGCGGCGACCGAGGATGCGATGTGGGCTCGGTCGACACCGACTCATCATGCCCGACAGACTGATGTGCTGCGTTGTCCTGGCCACTGACAGCACACCAGAGGTAGCGGCACCGACGTTGATAGGGCTAGATGGATCGACCGGCGTCGGCCCAGTACTCGTCCTTGAGTAGGCGCTTGTACAGCTTGCCGGTTGGATGACGAGGCAGCTCTTCGCGGAAGTCGACCGAACGAGGACACTTAACGTCGGCGAGATGTTCACGACAATACGCGATAAGTGTGCGTTCCAGCGTGGCGAGATCTTCGTCTTTTGCAGGCATCGTGGCAGGCTGCACGATCGCCTTGACCTCTTCGCCAAAGTCATCGTTCGGCACACCAATCACGGCTACATCGAACACATCGGGATGCATGGTGAGCACGTTCTCTGCCTCTTGTGGGTACACGTTCACACCACCCGTGATGATCATGTACGCCTTGCGGTCGGTCAGATACAGGAAGCCGTCCTCATCGACCTTGCCGACGTCGCCAAGTGTTGACCAGCCCTTGTCGTTTCGTGACGACGCGGTCTTCTCTTCGTCGTTGTGGTATTCGAACTCACCGCCATCGCTGAAGAAGATCGCCCCAGCCTCGCCAGCCGGCACCTCGTTGCCGTCGTCGTCCAGGATGTGTAACACGCCATTCAACGGGCGCCCGACGGTTCCCGGGTGCGTGAGCCAGTCTTCGCTGTTCACATAACAGAAGCCGTTGCCCTCGGTACCTGCGTAGTACTCATGCAACACCGGACCCCACCAGTCGATCATCTTGTGCTTGACCTCGACCGGGCACGGAGCTGCCGCGTGGACTGCCACGCCCAACGATGAGACGTCGTACTTGGCACGGACTTCGGCATCGAGCTTGAGCATGCGCACGAACATGGTCGGCACCCACTGACTGGTGGTGATCTGATGCTGCTCGATCGTCTGCAATGCATGTTCGGGATCGAATCGTTCCATGACCACCACCGTTCCGCCCACCCGCTGCACGTTCATACAAAAGCGAAGCGGTGCGGCGTGATAGAGCGGCGCAGGCGACAAGTACTTACAGCCGTCAGTGACCCCAAACAGCATCGCCAACAACATGAGCAAAGCCGGCGGTGTGCCCAGAGGGACGTCCGGTGCGGTGACCTTGACGCCTTTGGGCTGGCCCGTTGTACCGGACGAATACAACATGTCGGAGGCTTCCCTGCGATCAGCAAGGGGCTCACTTGGTTGGCCGGCGATGGCATCTTCGAACGACTCGTGCCCTTCGACATGACCGCCGACTGCAAGCCGCACCCGTACGTTGGGGGTGCTCTCCATGATGGCTGACGCTGCCTCGGCCTTGTATGGCGTCGTGATGAAGGCTTGCGCTCCACAGTCGTTCACGATGTACTCGACTTCTTCCGACGTCAGTCGAGAACTTATGGCGGTGTAGTAGAGCCCGGCGTAGTGACAACCCCATGCGATCGGCAAGAACTCAGCTCGGTTCTCCATACAGAACGCCACATGGTCGCCACGCTCAAGCCCGGCGGCGCGAAACAGCTGCGAGAGCCGGTTGGCCATGTCGTCGAGTTCGGCATAGGTTATGACTTCACCTGATGTCGCCATGACCACCGCAGCCCGATCTGGCTCACGGGCGGCGACCTCTCCCGGGTAACGGAGTGGATCCGGGGTCTGCGCATCTTCTGCAGTATTCGACATAGCTGAAAAGGTAGTCGGCGGGTGGCGTTCGATCCTGATCCGAGCAGTGATCATCCGGAAAACTGCGAGATGCGAATCTCTGAGCGTCGAGGTCGCTACTTCCTCGGCCATGACCTTGCTCAATCAGGTCACTGATGCCGTTGGTGCAATTACGGCGCTCGGCGCCTCGGCTTCGTCATACTCAGCGACGCCTAACCAGTAAACAAACGGCCGAACCGAGCCGGTCTCCGCGGCCGCATAGACCCGCACAACATGGAGTCTCCCTTGGTGCGACTGTTGTCGTTTTCAGACGGAGTGCGCCATTAGATGAAATCGAGCACCGCTGCCCAGCCACCACGTTCGGGGCGGTCAATAACGTGGTCGGCAAGATCTATGGCTCGCTGGTCGCCGCCACGCACTGCTATTGCCACGTCGGCCATAGCCAACATCTCAAGATCATTGCCGCCATCACCCACCGCAATAATGCGATCGGGGACGATCTCGGCATGGTCAAGATAGGCCCGAATACCGACCACCTTGGTCACATTCTCTGGTGCCAACATGAGGCTAAACGGCGGATCGAGATGGTCGGCATAGGAGAAAGCCTGCACGCCGACCAGCGCCGTCAGCTCAGCCAGTGCCGGCTGCACCTGTGCCAGCTCGAGGCCGAGCATACTCAGGCCCAAAACATCGCTCCGAGGCGCGACGTCTGCCATAGAAGACCATTCCAGATCCGCACCCAAACTCTCAAGATGTCTCACGCTGGAGGTCACGCCTTCGACAACCAAAGCGCGGGTATCTGCCAGATAGGCCACAGGGCCAAGGTCAAACGCCACCAGTAGATCAATCACGCTACGGAGAGCATCGACATCAAAGGCGACCTGATGGAAGATCGCTTCGGCATCGAAGTCGAAGCCGATCGCACCATTCAGCAACACCGACGGCAACGTGAAACCGTTGGCGATGTAGGTACTTCGGGCACTATTACGCCGTCGGCCAGTGGCAACCAACAATTCGACATCGTCGCGGTCGCGCAGCAAATGAACCGCTGCCAAGGTCGAGGGGTGGCACCGAAGCGACTTATCCCATACGGTTCCGTCGAGGTCAGTCACCACCAGCGTTGTCATAGGAATCGATGCTACTGACTCAGTGAACTTCGCAGGTTACGCAGCTTGATGGCAGTTCGACCAACGCGCATCTCGGCGACGTCGAGTTCGCCAACAGTGGTTGCCGCCGCGAGAGCGGTGGAAATCGAACTCACAAATTCTCGTGAGTCATGCCACGTCCGCTGGGCTGCGTTGTCCGGTGACGCCGCAACGATGGGCCGAAGCGACTCGACCTCGGGTCCGAGTTGTCCTGCCCAATCGATGAGCACCGCTTTTCGGTTCACAAACTGGTAGTGCCGCCTGAGGCGCCGTTTTCGTGCCTGCAGATAAGACCAAGCACCCGACAGCATGAACAGAGCGGCGAGGATGAACAGCAGGAGCAGCGCGGTCCGGGCCAAGCTGCCGTCGCGTTCCTCGAGACCCTCGAAATCGAGGACGTTCGCAAACGCCGCAGCCGACTCACCGATATCGGACTGGACCTTGGCAGCGCCAACAGCCCGATCGAGTTGACTCTCCGTCATGTCTCGGCTCGCTCCTTCGAACGCGGCCTGCCCCGCCTGATACGAAATGGCAGTACCCCCGTAACGATCGACGACAGACGTGGCCGACACGAACTCACCGTCGGGCGCAGCCACCACGATACGCAACGTCGTGCCAGCGACCTCGGCTCGCAGCACGGACTGCAGGAGCACGTTCGCTGGCAGTTCGTCGCCGTCGGCGTTGAGGTCAGCAATAGTAGTGTTTGTTCTATCGAGCTCGGCGATGACCGCATCGGGAAGCGGGTCCGCTGACTCGGTGCAACTCGTGAGTAAAACCAGCACTCCGCCCAGTGACAGGCACAGCCAAATCGTTTTGATGGATCGCCGTGAAAGTGCAGATGCCGGGGGCCTCACGAACCCCGACCGTAGTCGTCTTCGATGCGCTCAATGTCGTCTTCACCGAAGTAGTCGCCTACTTGGACCTCGATCACGACCAGCGGGTCCTCGGTCCGGTTGGCAACCCGATGCGCCGATCCGCGAGGTATGTCAATCGCATGCCCAGCGTCGACGGTGTGTTCGACGTCTTCGAGGGTCACGCTGGCTTGTCCTGAGACGACATACCAGTGTTCCGCACGTTGTTGATGACGCTGATAGCTCAATCGATGCCCTGGCGTAACCGTGATTCGCTTTACCTTGTGTGAGGGCGAGTCTTCGAGTACCTGGTAGTTACCCCACGGGCGTTCCTCGTATTCGAGTTCAGACATGTACACGGACTTTCACTAATTTGGGCTGAGTGGGTGCACAACCGTCGGCCGCCAGTTCCTTTGGGCTGCAACGTGTTGCTAACAGCGTCCTACGATCCGGTTGACAACAATCTCGATCGTACGTCGGTCAGCGCCACGATCGCCTGGCGGGCGATACCGCTCTGCGTAACGACGTTCGGCATCAGCATTGATCGTCGGGTCTGCAGTCACGGTCGCGGCACCGTGCAGCGTGAACCATCTGCCGCCATCCACCTGGCTCAACGCAGCTGGCGTTGCATCCCGGGCGGCCACGATCCGAACCTTTTTCGCGTCGGCGAACGTGATCACGCGTGCAGTTTGGGTCTCGTTGTCCCATGTGAAACCGACCGGCGTGACGTGTAGCTCACCGCCTGCATCGATCAACGACAGCGTCGCCAGATGCCGTTCGGCAAGAAACGTCAAGGCTTCTGGAGACAGCTGATCAGGTGCATGTGCCACAACCACAGAGTATCGGGACCGCCGGTGTGCGCTCCGGCACCCACCAGGCGCTAGATTCACAGAGTCCTGTTCTCGACGACTCCGGTCTATCGCACGCCATGCCTTTGTTTACAAAAACTGTTGAACCTGAGACTCCGTTCAAGAAGAACGAGATCGTCAAATCCACCATCGATCTGCCCGGTGTCCCCCAGGGAACCGTTGGCAAGGTCAAGGTCATCAACGGGTTCACCTGGACTCGGTATTGGGTGTTCTTCGACAACGGCGTCGATATGGGCCAACTCGACGCAAACGACCTGGTTCGACCCCAGCATTGGGACTATTTCTTCGAGCAAAAGGAACTTGCTGTCGAGCGTGCCCTGGCCGCGGCCGAAGCAGCCGCCAACGGCACCGAGGCCACCGATGCTGGCGCAGGCGCCGCAGCAGCCGCCGACCCAAACGACCCTCTGGCACGTATTCGAGCGCTCGTACCACCACACCTGCTCGAACGCAGCGCCGCCGCCCGTGCTCGCATGGGCGGCTGAGCTACCCGGCTGAGCTACTCACCTAGCTGCGCTAACCAGTTGAGTTAGGCGGCTCGAGGGTTACTGACGCGTCTGCGCACCGACCGGGCAATTACCGCCGTTGCTTCGGCAACGGTGCCTTCGAGCAGGAAGAGTGCACTGACACCTGGGATCATTCCCCGGATGGTGAGGGGCAGATCCGTCTGAAAGAAGCTTTCCCATGCCTCGGGGCGAATCGGCACGTCGGTGTCGCGCATCAATACCGGGAAACTTGTTGCTTCAGCGAGATGGGCCAGCCCGCTAATCGCCGGAACCGTGATCCAGACACCAACACCGGTCGCCAACGCCGAGGTGGTTGCGTGGAGCGGCTCGATCCAGTCGGTCCATGTGGTATCGAACTCAGGACGGCCGTCAGGGTCAGTAATACATAGGTCAAGGATTGTGGGCAGTGCATGGGCGGCAAACTCCGCTACGTCGGCTGCCACGCACCATGGCTGCGATGCTTGGGGTGGGCCGGTGGCACCCCAACGCTGGGAGAGTAGAGCGCCGTCGAACCGACTTGCTGCAATGGTCGAGGTTGCGACACCACCACACGAGCCGCCAAGACCGCTGATCGCTCCGACATGGGGGTCGCCTGATGCCGAACAGAAGGCAAATCGGTGTTCAAGCATATTGAGCAGTGTGAGCTCTTCGAGAAGATCTGCCGACGCTACAACACCATCAACTTCAGGGATCGAGAGTGCTTCGATGATGCGGTCAAGAAGTTCGCGCCGGTCCACGGGTGTGCCGGTTCGAGGGTCGACCTGGTGGTTACACGTAAGCAACACCATTTGGCCATCGTTAGGCACGGACTGGTCTGGCCGGCGGCGCGAAAGCAATCGATCCGCAATGGCCTCGGGACGCCGCACCCGGTGCGTGACGATGCGCGACCAGCTCGCGGCATGTAGCCGATAGGCACGCATTCGCATGAGGTTACTCTCACACACATGACGAACTCGTGACCCACAAGCAACACAAGCAACATCTGCGAGCGCAAGAGGAGCCACAGTGGACCTCGACGGCTTCGATAGCCTCAGACGTGATGTACAACAAGGCTCTCCAGCACCGACGACACTGGCTACTCCTTGCACTGCTGCTGACCCTGCTCAGCGCAGCGGTGTTTCCCGCAACTGCGTCGGCACACGCCGAACTACGTCAGGCATCACCTGACCGAGGCGAGGTGGTTGGCGGAGCCATCCACTCAATCACCATGCAGTTCTTCAACCTTGACATCACCAAACCACAAGACGCCAAGGTGTTTGACCCTGCCGGCAATGAACTCGCTGGCCAGGTCAACCGAGAAGACCAGCGCCTGGTTATTGCGCTGATCGAGCCAATCAACAGCCCTGGTGACTATCTGGTCTCATTTGTGGTGAATGGCATCGACGGTGATCTCACCGAAGAATCCTTCACGTTCGCCTGGCAAGAGGG
>DNHM01000119.1:615-2614 GCA_003485885.1 Acidimicrobiaceae bacterium | reverse complement strand
GGCGGAACGCTGCGACGTTCTCAACGACATCTCCTTTGACACGAAGGTGCTCTCGGCGACGTACACCGAAGATACGGGCTTGTGGTCGGTGCGGACGTCCGGTGGTGAAACAGTGGTCTGCAGGTACGTGGTCCTTGCCATCGGAGCGCTTTCAGATCCCAAGGCGCCGGACATCGAGGGAGTGGATGCCTTCGCGGGGGAGACCTACTTCACCTCGAGTTGGCCCAAGGACGTCAGGGTCGACCTGAGCGGTAAGCGGGTTGGCGTGATCGGCACCGGCTCGTCTGGCGTCCAGGTGATACCGGAGATCGCGAAGCTAGCGTCCGAGGTCTACGTCTTCCAGCGCACCGCCAACTACGTCGCCCCGACAAGCTCGGGGCCAATGGACCCGAATGTGGTCGCTGCGCTGCGCTCTGATCCTCAAGCAGTCCGCCGCGCATTCCGAGAGACCTATGGTGGCCATACGCCGATGGGGATGGGCGACGAACGATTCCTCGAGCTCGATGCAGCGGGACGCGAGAGGGCATTGCAGCAGGCGTGGGACGGCAAATACATCGGCCTGGCTTTCAGGGACGCGTATCTACCCGAGGCGAATGCCGCCATCTCCGACTTCATCCGCCAACGGATGCATGAGCAGGTGGAAGATCTGTGGACCGCGGATCACCTGGTGCCGTGGGATCATCCCTACGGTGGCAAGCGGCCGTGTCAGAGCGACGTGTACCTGCAGGCCTTTAATCAGCCGCACGTCCATCTCATTTCGTTGCCAGAGACACCCATCGAGCGGATCGTTCCCGAAGGGATCACGACGACCGCCGAGACAATACCGCTGGACCTCATCGTCTATGCCACCGGCTTCGACGCCATCTCGGGGCCGGTCCTGGCCATCGACATCGCAGGGCTCGATGGAAGAACGATGAAAGATGCGTGGGTCGACGGCCCCGTCAACTATCTCGGAACCATGGTCCATGGCTTCCCCAACCTCTTCCTGCCGTCGAGCGCTATGTCGCCCTCGGTACTTTCGAACATGGCGACGTTGGCTGAACAACAGGTCGACTTCATATTCGACACGATCGAGTGGCTCGACCAGCATGGGCGCCCGCTCCTCCATCCGCTGTCAGAGTCGCAAGACCACTGGCGCGAGGAGACCCTTCGTTACGCGGAGCGTCGACCCGGCGCGCTCACCACAAAGAGCTGGTACTCGGGCGCGAACATACCGGGCAAACCCCGACTCTTCATGGTGTACTGCGGCGGCTTCAAGCGCTACAACGACACCTGCTACAGCGAACTTGAGAGGGATTTTCCTGGCTACGAGCTGATGGAGTCACCACTGGATCATGAAGAGGCCCGAGCCTCCGATGGGTGAGTTAGTCGCGCCGGCTTACCTGAGCGTGAAGCCGGGTGGACCGGCAGTGACCGAGCCGATGAGCGCAGCGCTGTGGCCAGTGTCAGCGAGTTCGGCCAACACACCTGCCGTCTCGCCAGGATCGATGCCGAAGACAAGCCCGCCCGACGTCTGGGCGTCAGCGACGAGGAGTTGGGATAGCTCGTCGTGACTGCCTGCGTCGAGTAGTTCACGACCCCAGTCGAGATTGCGGCGGCTGCCCCCAGGCATGAGGCCGTCGCGTGCCAGCTCGACGGCTCCGTCAAGGAAGGGGATTGCATCGAAGGCGATGCTGACACGCACACGGGACTCGATGGCCATGCGACCAAGATGCCCCAGCAAGCCGAAACCGGTGACGTCAGTGCAGCCGGTTGCGCCGGCCGCGAGTGCAACGCGAGAGCCAACGTCGTTCAGACGGGTCATGGACGCGATAGCAGCATCGGACGACGCAGCAGCGGCGACGTCGGCCTTGATCGCTGTGGTGATCACTCCGACACCGAGCGGCTTGGTGAGCACCAGGTCCTGACCAACAGCGAGCCCCGCGTTCGTAAGGATGCGATTTGGGTCGATGATGCCGGTAACGGACATGCCGTACTTCGGTTCAGGGTCGTCGATGGT
>DNHM01000119.1:0-478 GCA_003485885.1 Acidimicrobiaceae bacterium | reverse complement strand
AGTGGCTGGCCACCCATCGCATACACGTCGGAGACGCTGTTGGCCGCGGCGACGCGACCCCATGTCCGAGCATCGTCAACGACCGGCGTGATGAAGTCCGCGGTCGACACGATGGCGCGTGCATCATCAAGTCGCCACACCGCTGCGTCGTCGCCCGTATCGGTTCCTACGAGCAGTTCACCTGGAGTATCGGCATGCAGTCCGCGCACCACGTGCGCGAGCTCGCCAGGGGCGAGCTTGCATCCTCAACCCGCGCCGTGACTGAACTGGGTGAGTCGGTGTGTGATGTTGTCCGTCATGAGCAATCCTGTCGGCGATGGCTGATGGCAGGTTACCTTGACTGGGTGCGCCCCTGAAGCTGATGCCGGTCCTGCCAAGGCTGCCATGGAGGCTTTGATGATCTTGCCCGGGAACACGTCGATGATGTCTGCGATTGTGGCGGCATCCTGCTGTCCTCACGTTGCTGAACATCTTCGTC
>DNHM01000299.1 GCA_003485885.1 Acidimicrobiaceae bacterium | reverse complement strand
CGAAGACGAACTGCTCGCCGAGTATCCCGGAGCGATCCTCATTTGCCGAGTAGCGGTGACCGCTGCTTTCATCAACTGCGCCCGCTATATCCATAAACACACCCGGGTCGAAACGTCGAAGTATGTTCCCAACGAGGCTGGCGAACAGCCACTTGCTACCTGGAAACGCATCGACGGCATCCAAGATGTCCTCGACGAGTCGGTCCAGGCACAGGTAGCCGACGAAGGCGGCGTCATCACCGATGTCGAGTACGCCAAGAAGCTGAGGCGAGGCGAGTCTTAATGCCTGTGTCGTCCGTGTTCGACGGCAGGTCGCTTCTCTGGCTCGTGATGGTCTCGCAACTCAGATGACTGTCGCCAACCTGACGACTACTGCTTGAGCGGCGCGAGTTGCCGCCTGCAAGGCACCTTCGATGTGGCCCGGCGCAGTCGTGGCTGTTTCGGTCGAGGCCCAGTGACCCCTTCCGTTCAGAATGGGCTCACCAAAGAGTGGATGGCCGTAGGTCTGATACTTCGTGAGATCGTCGACATTGTCGGGCGATGTCATCGGTTCGGTTCGCCAGTCCTGGACGTGTAGCGCCTCCGGCTCCGCTGCTTCACTGCCAAACAGCGCGGTGAGCTGACTGATGATCTCGGCTTCGGTCGGAGCGGGGTGGCCAGCACCCGGTTGCGCGAACCCGAAGACGGCGGCAGGGGTGCCGTGAGGACCGCTCATGTCATGGAGTTCTCGCATTGGCCCGGTGTAGCTAAACGCTGCACCAGCCAGGCCAGCATTTCGCCAGAACGGGCGGGCATAGTGGGCCACGACCTTGACGATGTTTCCCATCCACACCGGCGTTTCTGCCGCCAAAGAGCGCACGGGTTCGGACAGCGCTCCGCCAAAGTCGATCCGGGCCTCGGCTGTCGCTGGCGGCACGGCAACGATCAACTGGCGGGCGTGCCAGATCTGCCCGCATGTTGTGGCGATCGCTAAAACCTCGGGAGCCTCTGGCACCTCGCTCACGGTGGTGACGACAGCCTCAAGGTGGATGACGCCATCACCAAGGCGAGCGGCAAGTGCATGGGTAATCGACTGCGTGCCATCGACGAGACGCCCTGACGGCGCGTCGACCTGGTTGCCTTGCATCCGTTGCGCGCCCTGCTCGTTCTGAAACATGGCGTCGCCGTCGAGATATTGCCGAAAAGCCACAAGCCCTTCGGCCGCCACAACCTCGTTAACCTGCGCTTCGTTGGACCAGAACCAGGTTGCCCCGAGATCAAGCGTGCCGCCGGCTGCTGGGACCGAAAGTAGCCTACCGCCGACTCGGTCCCGTCCTTCGAGCACGACCACCGAATGGCCTGCCCTGCGAACGAGGTCCGCTGCATACAACCCTGCTGCACCGGCGCCGATAACAGCCACATCGACAACCCTCGATACTTCGTTCATCGATTTCAAACCCTTCGGATGCGTCGGGGTATTTCCACCAGCAGCCCGCAGGTTACAAACCCTGCGCCGGTGCGGGCACTGGCCCCAGCACTCGAACAGCGGTACCTTCGCTGCTATGTGCAGAAACATAACAACGTTACGTGGGCTTGAGCCAACAGCGACCGCCGAAGAGATCGAAGCTGGGGCACGCCAGTATGTACGCAAGATCACCGGGGTTCAGAAGACCTCGGCAGCAACAGAAGCAGCGTTCGAACGTGCGGGGGCCATTATCTCCCAAGCGACCACGCAGGTTCTGCAGGAACTGCCGTTGCGCAAGGTTCCACCTAAGACTGAACCGCCGTTACGCCGCCTCGCTCGCCGCTGACCACTGGCGCTGACCGCTGGCGCTAGTGAGAGAACAGCGTCTGCCGCCTAGCCGGCGACGACCGCACCAATTCCAGCGAGTACCAACACGATCCCAACGATCTGGCGGCGCGCTACTGAATCGCCAAAGTACAAGAACCCAACAATCACACTGACCACCGGGAACATCGACTGGGTAACAACCGTGGGCGGCGCGTCGATCGCCAAACCAATCAGTGCAAACACCGAACTGAGGCCGGCGAACACTCCAGCAGTCATTCCGTTGACTCGGTGCCCCGCCGGTGGCCACAACACTGACTTGGTGAGAACTGCCGCAGTGCCGAGCACGATGGTGCCAACTATGCGTTGCGAAACCGCTGGCCATACGCCCGCAGCGTCAGAAACCTCGACAAGCACGCTCAGGCCGGTGCCATAGGAAAGGCCCGACGCCAGCCCCCAGGCAAGACCCGACCGCAGGCCAACGGCATCGCCGGTGCCTGCTGCAATGATCGCAAGTCCGCCGAAGGCCACGGTGGCCCCGACCACCGCTATCAACGACACGTCTGCACCCCGCACGATGGTGTACACAAACGGAATGACCGCGGCAAGTGTCGCAACCATCGGCGAGACCACGGTGGCCGATGAGTGCTTCAGCCCGCTGAAATAACAACCCAGTCCAGATGCCATCCCAAAACCAGACAAGGCACCCCACGCCATATCGTTCATTGCGAACTCGCTCGCAAAGAAGACAACCGAGACCAGCGCGGTCAACGTGCCAACCACCTGCATGACGAAGCCAGCAGTCAGCGCACCTGCCGTGTTCACGACGCGCCGTCCGAACAGCTCCGACATGCCGATGCTGAGCGCTGCCATCGACCCCCAGAATGCACCCATCAGCGTCTAGTGCAACCGTGCTCGCTCACGCTCTGCCTACTCAGACATGGCTCATTCAACATGGGCCGACGCTAGCCGAACCACTCGCCGACCTGGCCACGCAGGCCGAACCGGTCGAGAAGCCCGTAGATTCGGCGATCCGTTGTCGCCGGAGGACAGGCGGTTCAGGATTCGGCCGCGGCCTTGATAGCTGAGATCGTGTCCTTGAGCATCGTCTCGGTGAACGCGGCACGTCCCTCGAACTGTTCTTGGCTCATGCCTTGCACGCCTGGTGTCTTGTTCACAAGCCACCAACGTTCGGTGAGTCGGGTTCCACCCTCGACCGGTTCCATCTCATAACTCCACCATGTGCAATTGTCCTCGACGCCCCCAACGACGAAGGTGAAGTCGCGGCCGCGTTCTGCGGCGGCGACCTGGCACGCACGTGTCCATTCGTTGTCGCCCGACTTGTTGTGTCCTTCGAACCAGTCACCCTTGTTACCTGCGCCGCCATCGATCCATTCAGCGCCGGTGCTCTCGGGGCTCCACTCCCCC
>DNHM01000522.1 GCA_003485885.1 Acidimicrobiaceae bacterium | reverse complement strand
TCCACAAGTTCTCCACGCCCTATGCCCGCTTTCATGCAGCGGGTAAGGCCAGTCCAGTCGCCTTTCTTGTCGCCGCAGTAGGCGCAGGCCTTTCGTTAGGTGCGGCAGGGACGGCACTGCTTACGGTTGCTTCTGTAGCGATGATTCTGACCTTGCCAGTTGGCGTACACCTCATGTTTCGGGCGGTCCATCGCACCACCCCGCCGACTATGGCAATCGACGAGCTCAGACCGGCCGAGCTCCTGGCCGAGCGCCAAGCCGATACACCCGGTTAGCAGTCGCCCAGAACAGATCGTGTTGTTCGGCTGGGGTATACCGCTCGGCGAGGATTTCGAACGCGTTCCACACCACGGTGTACGGGAGTGTCTGTCGATCCACGGGAAAGTTTGACTCAAACATGCACCGCGGGGGCCCAAAGGTATCGATCGCGAAGTGCACCATGTCATTCCAATAGGCAGCGACCTCGTCTGACGATGGGGGTCTCGGTTGATCGGCCCACGGCGTGCCGAAGTAGTGCTCCATGCCAAGCCCGCCGACCTTGAGGGCCGCGTTCGGACAGGCCGCAACCGCTTCGATACCGCGACGCCACGTCGTTAGCATCTCGGCTCGCTGCGATGCGTGCGGCCCAATACCAAGAGGACCACCGAGGTGGTCAAGCACGATCTGACACTGCGGGATCGCCATCGCCAACTCCGCAAGCTCTTGCATCTGATCAAAATACAACCAGGCATCAAAGGAGTAGCCAGCGTCGCCAAGCGTGGCCACTCCAGCCCGGAAGTCGGGGTTGGCGAGCAGGTAAGGCCCGGGTTGGTGATGACCATTCTTGATGTCGGCGTGGGGGCTCCAATTTGTGCCATGGCGCACGCCTCGAAACAAGCCCGCACCACGAGCATCGTGTTCCGCGAGAACTTCGCCAACCCGCTCACCCATGGTCAGGTCGACATGTCCGACGATGCCAGCGATCTCGGGCCCTCCCAGCCGAAGTGACTCGGCTGCCTGCTCAGCCACAAAACGGGTCTCGCCGACCGGCGCCATTGTGACGTCGGCTACCGGGCCACAAATCAACGGGTCATAGGCCGCGCTGCACTCGACGAACACCGTGTGGGTCACGTTGTGCGACGACCGAGCATCGGTACGAAGCTCCTGTGCCAGGTACCTACTGTCGTCGCGGTCCCACAAATGATGATGAGGATCGATAATCGGCCGGTCAGGTTCGATCGCCGATTCGACTCGGCCCGCTAGCCATTCGTGCCGGTCGTAGATCGCCATGTGACTGAGACTAGTTCGATGAGCTTGCGCACCGGAACGCCAAGTAGGTTCGCGCCATGGCCATTTATGAAAAGCGCACCTACGACGTCATCGTTGGGCAGATGCCCGAAGTCATCCGACTGTATGCAGAAGAGGGCTGGCCAGCGCTCGCCAGTGGCGGTTATAGCGACAACCTGGTTGGCTACTTCACGTCGGACACCGGTCGGCTCCACCAACTCGTCCATATGTGGAAGTTCGATGACGACGCCGACCGACGAGCGTTCTGGACTCGCCTGTTCGCCGACGAGGACTTTATGAAGTTTGCCGTGCAGCTGCGACCCCACATTGGCTCCCAAGAAATTCAGCTGTTAAACCCGGCTCCTTGGGGACCTCAGCCCTAGGGCTCACTCATGAGCTCCAAAGCCGTCCTGGCAGTTGTTGTCTTGGTTGCCGTACTGATCGGCGGCAACTTCACCGCGCTCAAATTCGCGCTCGATCACTCCACTCCATTGCTCATCGCTGGCATGCGCACGGTGATCGGCGGCACGTTCCTGCTCGGTTTTGCCTTCCTCCGTGGTGAGCGCTTTCCGACCAGCCGTCGTGACCTCTTCAATATCTTCATGGTCTCACTCAGCATCACCACCGTATCGAGCGGCCTGTTGGTCTTCGGTGTGAGCCGGGTGACTGCAGGCGTTGCCTCCCTGGTAGCGAGCACCATGCCCATGTTCACCGCAGTGCTTGCCCTAGTACTGATGAAGACTCAGATCTCCCGGCTGGCTGGACTTGGTCTCGCCGTCGGCTTCGCTGGCACGCTAGTCCTCGCATCGCCATCACTGGGCGGAGGCTCTGCGACGATCGGCATTGTCAGCCTGATCGTCTCGGCTATCGCGTGGGCGTTTGGCAACGTCTACATGAAGTGGCAAGACATGACGAACGTCAGTCCAATCATGTTGGTCGGGGTCCAGCTGTATATGTCCGCGATGTGCCTGATTCCGTTCGCGCTGGTAGTCGAAGGCACGTCGGATACCGAATGGACGATAGGCCTCTTCGCGCCGTTGCTCTATGCCGCAATACCAGCAAATGCGGTCACGTTCGCCCTGCTCGCGACCGTTGTCCGCAAGGCAACACCAACCCAAGCGGCATCAACTGCCTATCTCATTCCGCTCTTTGGTGTGTTCTTCGGCTGGTTGATTCGAGACGAACGACTGGGCATCGTCGAACTGATGGGCGGCGTTCTCATCATCATGGGTGTCTACGTGCTTGTCACCGCGAATACCCGCCAGGCAGCCGAGGTTCGCTGAGATGATGCCACTCCAGGGCCTCACCGTTGTCGCTGTTGCTGGCTCGATGGCCGGCGCCTACTGCGCCAAGATGTTCGCTGATGGCGGTGCCCACGTACTCACAGTTGGGCACAGTCAACTCAGCGATCACCAACAGGCCTACCTATTGGCAGACACCCAGCCCGCAACTCTGACCGAGGTCGACTTTGCCAACGTTGATGTGCTCATCGAGAGTTCCGCTCCACTTCCGCTAGCGCCGCTCCTGCTCGACGACCAGCCGCATCTCGTGCGAGTCCAGATCAGCCCGTTCGGGATGCACGGCACCCGATCGCACTGGAAGGGCACCGACTTGGTCGACTACGCGGCAGGTGGCCATGCGTATCTCTATGGCGATCCCAAGCGCGAACCGCTACGTGGGCCGCCAGATCAGCCCAGCGTTGCGTCGGGGTTGTACGGCTTCGTCGGCGCCATGGCAGCGATCGTGGCCCGGCCTCGTCTTGGTCATGGTCAGACAGTCGAGATCAGCCATGTACAGGTCATGGTGGCGCTGCACCAGGTCACTCTGCTGCGGTGGTTCATGACCGGCGACGTGTTCTGCCGCATGGGCAACCGTTACACCGGACAGGGTCAGCCGAACGGCCCCTACCCGTGCAGCGATGGCTGGATTTCGATCGTCGGCGTGACCCAGCAACAGGTCGAGGGACTACTGGCTGTTACCGGCCTGCTCCATCTGCTTGACCATCCCGACATCGATTCGACCATGGACTTCCAGAGTCACCCTCAGCTGCTCGACGAGCCGCTCACGGAATGGCTGAGCAGCCGCTCCGTGGCCGAAGTCGTCGACCTGTTCCAGGCGATGCGGATACCTGCCGCGCCGCTTCTGAACCCGCTTGAGCTTGTGGATGACCCCCAACTCATCGACCGGGCATTCTTTCGGCCACTCGAGTCTGATGCGTCGGTTCGGGCACCTGGCCCGCCATTCACCTTCACCCATCGACAGAACCCTGGTCCAGGCGCGTGGCAACCAGGCGATGTTCAGGGTGGGCCGCTCGCTGGCCTTCGAATCTTGGATCTGGCCAGGGTGTGGGCTGGCCCGCTCTGCGGTCGCATCCTTCGAGACCTTGGTGCCGAAGTTGTGTGGGTCGAAGCCCCATGGCATCGAGGCCCCAAGACCGTGCCCCCGTCCATGGTCGAAGCAACCCGGTTCTTCCCGAACGATGATCCCGGCGAACGGCAGTGGAACCGCAACACCCATTTCGTCAAGTACGCACTTGGTAAACAGTCACTGGCACTTGACCTGCAAACCGAGACTGGCCAGGCAACCCTTGCCAGGCTGGTGCCGCACTTTCATGTTCTGCTCGAGAACTTCAGCTCGCGGGTCATGCCCCAGCTTGGGTTCGACGAAGAGTCGCTGCATGCGCTCAACCCCGATCTGATCTATCTGACGATGCCGGGTTACGGCCGCAGCGGCCCGGCCGAACATTGGCTGGCGTATGGATCCTCGGTCGACTCTCACGCTGGGCTATCGGCCTTGATTGGTTATCACGACCAAACGCCGTGGAAGGGTGGGATTGCTTGGCCCGACCCGATTGCTGGCCTCCATGCGGCGTCGGCCGTACTCATGCATCTCTGGGCTGGGCTCGCACACGGGCTGGGTGGTGTAACGATCGAGGCTGCACAGTTCGAATCCACCGTGGCCGCGGTTGGTGACCGGGTCGTTGAAGCACAGGTTGATGGACCGTTTCAGCCCTGCGGCAACCGCGATCGCCGCTATCTCTTTCAGGGCGTCTACCGGTGTACGGGCGACGACAACTGGATTGCTCTCTCTGTGCTCGACGAAAGAATGCGCAGCGCTCTTTTCGAGCTCTTCGAACTCGACCTGTCATTGGCATCAGACCATGACCAGTTCGATTGCGCCTTCACCGCAGTCGCGGCCGAACAAGACGCAGACCAACTTGCTGTTGCGCTGCAAGCCGCTGGGGTTCCCGCTGCCAAGGTGGCCAAGGCTCCCGACCTGGCCAGCGATTCACACCTGCAATCCCGCAATGCTTGGGCAACGGTCGACCAACCCGAGATCGGCCCTTTCACCACCCCGGTCACGCCCATTGGGCTGTCGGCCACCCCACTACTGGACCTCGGACCTGCGCCCACGCTGGGTCAACACAATCAGCAAACCTTGCATGCCGCAGGTTTCAGCCCCAGCGAAATCAGCGAACTGGTCGAAAGTGGCATCGTCGTTACCGAACCGCCGAGCTAGCCGGCCCGAGTCGCCAACCCACCTGTACCCACAGGTGTACATCGATAGGACATTTGCCTAAGCCGTCTGACTCAAATACGACCACTCACTGTGAGCGGAGCTACTCGTTGTTCATACTGACGGTATGTCCAAAGCTCAGTTTCTGGCGCTGGTTGTATCTTGCGGGACATTTGCTGCATTCATCGTTACCGGCGGTGAAGCGCTTGTGGTCATCGAACGTTTCGCAGCCAGCCTGCCGCTGTAACCAACTTCATCTTTTGCATCGCCTTTCCACCTCGGCCCGTTCCTGACTAATGTCGGGCAGGGATGGTTTTTATGGAAACAGCAGTGCAGGTCGAGCCAATCAAAGACACCACATTCGGTGCTTGGGTGCGTGGCGTTGATGTTCGTGAACTCGACGAAGACACGTTCACTACGATTTACGACGCGTGGATCACGTTCGGGTTATTGATCTTTCCCGACCAGTTTCTGTCCAAGGACGAACAAGACACGTTTGCCCGTCGGTTCGGTGAACTTGAGTTCAGTGCCGCCGCGATTTCCAACATCACCAGCGACGGCATGGTTCATTCAGCCGATGACGACGATCTGGTCAAATCACTCAAGGGCAACCAGGCCTGGCATTTTGACAGCACCTACATGCCGGTGCAGGCCAAAGGGGCCGTATTCACCGCCGAGATCGTGCCCGAAGGCGGCGGTGACACCGCGTGGACCGATGCCCGGGCTGCCTACGACGTACTCGACGACGAGACCAAACAACTCCTCGAAGGCAAACATGCCTACCACTCCTTGTACTACAGCATGGGTCGCTCCAACCTGCTGCCGACACTGAAGGACGACGGCACCTATGGCATGTACGGCTACCACGACATGGACGTGTCGCTGCGACCTCTAACCAAGGTCCACCCCGTCACCGGCCGCACAAACCTGCTGCTTGGGCGCCATGCCCACAATATTATTGGCATGAGCGAATCCGAGTCGACCGAGTTGATCGATCGCATCAACGCCGCCGCTGCTCAACCACCACGTACCTATCAGCACCAATGGACCGAAGGCGAAGCTGTCCTGTGGGACAACCGCTGCATCATGCATCGGGGCGTGCCATGGAAGATGGACGAACCACGACGCATGTGGCATACCCGCATCGCTGGTGACCCAGCGACCGAGTCCGCAGTAAACCATGCTTCAGCTGAGCTCAGCCCCCAGGCCGAGGCAATGAAAGCCCAGCTCTTCGATTAACCGAGCAAATCATGCAACATCGCGAAGAATGTGTCTTCGGGATAGTGGGTCACGATCGTTGCATTCGGTTTCATTTGGGCAAAGCCGTAGTGATCCACGATCAGGGTGCCACGCATGGGATCGGGCCCGATCGCAATGTCGACACCGAGGAATTCGCTGGTCGCAGGCGCCGGATCGATCGCGTGCGCAACGGCAATGGGATCTGGGAAGTCGGGGCCGTCGAGACGAGTCTCCTCGAAGGCATACGCCTGGAGAGTCGCTTGGATATCCATGCTGAAGTCGGCCAGTTCGCTCTGTAATGCTCGCAACTCGTCGCGTCGTTGTTCGGTCACCACTGCAGACGTCGTCGAGATGTCCCACCCAACAAGTTCGACCGGCATACCTGATCGCAAAACGACCCGGACTGCCTCGGGATCCACCCAGAAGTTAAACTCTGCCGTCGGTGAAACATTGCCGGGTCCGTGTTCGCCGGTGCCTCCCATGATCACGACTCGGTCAACCTTCTCGGCGATGTCCGGTGCCCACAACAGCGCTATCGCGACGTTCGTAAGTGGACCGATGGCCACGAGGGTAATCTCACCTGGATAGGCACGGATGGTGTCCACGATGAACTGCGGCGCCCACCCCTCTGCTGGCGTTCGCCCCTGCAGGTCGAGGCCGATATCGCCCATGCCATCCTGACCGTGCACGTTCTGCGCCGTCTCGAGATCGCGTGCGAGCGGCTCTGACGCTCCTGCATAGACCGGCGTAGTGGCGCCGCATAACTCGACGGTGTACAACGCGTTCTGCACTGCCTGATCCAGCGGCACATTTCCAGCAACCACGGTGAAACCAACCACATCGATGTCGGGATGTCGTAAGGCCATACACATGGCCACTGCATCGTCGCTCGCGGTGTCGGTATCGATCAAGAACTTGCGCATCGGGTGACGTTAGCCACGGCGAGTTTGGATGAACACCGTTCGGACGGCAATCGTTACCCGAGCACATCTTTAGGGGCATGACATGCAACGAGTTCTAATAGCTAACCGCGGCGAGATCGCGATACGTATCGCTCACGCTGCTGCAGCATTGGGGATCGAGGCGGTGACCATCGCGCCAGCGGCTGACGCTGCTGCGCTTCACACCACGGCAGGAACGAGCCACAGCACGCTGCCGCCATCATCAGATCCGGTCGCTGCGTACCTCGATATTGATGCGGTTGTCCAGGCGGGGGTGGATTCTGGTTGCGACGCGGTCCATCCCGGTTATGGCTTCCTTGCAGAGAACGCCGAGTTTGCTCGACGCTGCGCCCAGGCTGGTATGACGTTTATTGGCCCGTCGCCTGAGGCCCTCGAACTCTTCGGCAACAAGGTTCATGCCCGCGAGTTGGCAACTCGGCTCGACATCCCGATCGTGCCGGGTACTGCGGCAGCGGTCTCGACGGCCGACGATGCGGTCACCGCAGCCGAAGCCATCGGTTACCCAATCATGCTCAAGGCGGCTGCGGGAGGTGGCGGTCGCGGCATACGAGCGGTCACAACTGCCGACGAATTGCCGGCCGCATTCGAACGCTGCCAAAGCGAAGCCCTGGGGTCCTTTGGTGACGGGTCGGTATTCCTCGAACGTTTGGTCGTTGATCCACGACATATCGAGGTCCAGGTCATGGCCGATAACACCGGCCACGTGGTTCATTTCTTCGAACGTGACTGCTCGATCCAGATTCGTAACCAGAAGGTCGTCGAAGTTGCGCCCGCGCCCAATCTCAAACCTGAGCTGCGGTCCAGAATTCTCGCCGATGCCATCACACTGGTTTCGGGGGCGGACTATCGCAATGCTGGCACCGTTGAGTTTTTGGTGGAACCAAGCACCGGTGAGTACTTCTTCATCGAATGCAATCCACGAATCCAGGTCGAGCACACGATTACCGAACAGATCATGGGCGTCGACCTAGTACAGACCCAGTTTCGTGTCGCCATGGGCGAAACGCTCGAGGCGTTGAACATGGGCGATCAGGGCGCCATCGGCGAACCACGAGGATGGGCACTGCAGGCCCGGGTCGTAGCAACCGGAACAGGAACAATCACCGGCTACCGGGAACCGTCGGGTCCGGGCGTGCGCGTCGATGGCAGCGGCTATGCCGGTTGGACTCCGCCTCCGCAGTTCGATCCCCTGATGGCCAAGGTGATCGTGTCGACCCCAAGCGGGACATTCGACGCCGCAGTAGATCATGCTCGCCGGGCAGTGCAGCGATTTCACATTGCTGGGGTGAGTACAAATCTCGGCCAACTCGACGCGATCCTGGCCCATGATGCCGTGCGCTCTGGCGACGCTCGCACCAGCCTGCTGACCAATGAACCTGGCCTTGCCAGCGCTCCGGAACCCAGCGGCCCCATGCTTGCGATGCTCGCAGCACAGACAACGAGCCAACCCGCGTCGACTGCCGACTCGGGACCGAGCGCACCTACCCGGTCGTTGCCAATCGAGCCAGGTGAACAAGCTGTCGAATCGCCACTCGTTGGTGCGGTGATCGAGGTACTCGTCGACGTCGGTGATGCTGTCACGGTTGGTGACACCCTGCTGGTCGTGACGGCAATGAAGATGGAAACATTGGTCACAGCACCGTGCTCCGGTGTGGTTTCCCAACTCGGCGAGTTGCAACAGGGTGACCCTGTCACGGCCGGTGATGTCCTGGCCGTGATTACCCCGAGTGAAGACGGTGCACCTGCCCAGGCCCCTAGCGGCGAAAACACGTGGGGCCCGATGCTCGACGAGGTCGCGACACTCGAACGTCTCGCCCATGAACGCCTTTCGCCCGGTTCGTCAGATCCAGGTGTTGTGCGCCAGCGAAACCGCAACAAGCTGACATGCCGAGAACGCATTGACCTATTGCTCGACGATGGGTCGTTCCGAGAGGTCGGGAGCATCGCAGGGTTCGCGTCCTACAACGAATACGGCGACATCGATGCGTTCACGCCCGCCAACATGGTCGGCGGGCACGGCTTGATTGACGAACGCCCCACCATCGTGTGCGCCGATGACTTCACCTCTCGTGGCGGCCACAGCGATGGCGCTATCGGCGCCAAGAGCACCTACCTGGATCGGCTCTCGATCGAACTGCAGATGCCATCAATACGCCTGCTTGATGGGTCGAGCGGTGGCGGCAGCGTGGCCAGCATGGTCCCGAAGCAGAAGGAGACCGGCGACAGCGCAGCCAAAGAGAGCAGCGGCGCGATCAAGGCCGGACGACCGCGTGTCTCCGGCGGTGGCGGCTCGTTCTTGCCAGGGCACCTGGGTAGCTCGATGTACGCCAAACAGCTCGCCACCGTCCCCGTCGTGAACATGTTGCTCGGCAGCGTGGTTGGCCTGGGCGCAGCCAAAGCCGTACTCGGACACTTCTCGGTAATGGTGCGCGACACCGCCCAACTGTTTGTTGCCGGCCCGCCGGTCGTGAGTCATGCAATGGGATACGAAGTCACCAAAGAAGATCTCGGCGATTGGCGCATCCACTGTCGTAATGGGTCGGTCGACAACTTGGCCGAATCCGAAGAAGAAGCGGTGGCGATGACCCGACGTTTCCTGTCCTACCTGCCAACCAGCGTGTACCACTCACCCACGGTTCTTGCGCCGACGACGGCAGACCCCGCTGATCGTCGAGACGAGGAACTCTTCACCATCGTTCCCCGCAACCGCACGACCACCTTCGACATCCGTCGGGCGATTGCGTTGCTCGCCGACAAGGATTCATTCTTCGAGATCGGCGCCTTGTGGGGCAGCGACCAGGTGGTGGGGTTCGCACGGTTCAACGGCCACCCCGTGGGCATCGTGGCTTCTGACAGCCGTCATATCAACGGTGGCGCACTCACCGCTGACGGGTGCGACAAGCTGACCCGCCATCTCGACCTGTGTGATCTGTTTCATGTACCGGTGCTGAACCTGGTCGACAACCCAGGTTTTGCCGTGGGCATCGAACACGAGATCAACAGCACCATCCGCAAGGGGGCTACATGGATGGTTGCCGCGGCCCAGTCCAAGGTGCCGATGTTCAGTGTTCTCATGCGCCGCAGTTTCGGTGTGGCCGGCAACAACTATGCGACTCCCCGATCAAACGCGACCATGCGGGTCGCCTGGCCCGCCGCCGACACTGGTGGCATTCCACCCGAGGGCGGCATCGAGGCGGCCTACAAACGCCAGCTTGCCGAATCCGACGACCCCGCCGCGCTTCGAGCCGAACTCAACGCTCGGATCGAAAGCGCTCGTGGGCCAGTTGGGCCACTCAACCGATTCGAACTCGAAGAAATGGTCGATCCCCGCGACACTCGCCGGTTGATCTGCGAATGGCTTCCTACCGCCTATCGCCTTATCAATCTGCCGACCAATCTCGGGCCCCGGCCTCTCGACTACCGGCCCTAACTCACCAGCTGGTTTAGGCCAGCATCACCTCTGGGCCGTACTGTCGCATATAGCGATACTTGCGACCTGGGGGAACCATGACCACCGACGATGTAGTCCTGTACGAAACCGCTGATGGCGTGGCCACGATCACGCTCAATCGACCGGATCGGCTGAACGCTTGGACCGGCCAAATGGGTCGGGCGTACTTCGATGCGCTCGACCGAGCCGGCGATGATCCCGAGGTTCGAGTCATCGTGGTGACCGGCGCTGGCCGAGGCTTTTGTGCTGGCGCGGACATGGACATGCTGCAAGGAATTGGTGCTGCTGGCGGTACCGGAACCGATCCCGAGACCCGCCCTCATACCCATGCCACCAGCATCCCCAAACCGGTAATTGCTGCCATCAATGGTGCATGCGCTGGGCTGGGGTTCGTGCACGCCATGATGGCTGACATCCGCTTCGCCGCCGAAGGCGCCAAGTTCACCACTGCGTTCTCTCGACGGGGGCTGGTTGCCGAACATGGCGTGTCCTGGGTCCTGCCTCGACTGGTGGGACCTGCTGTTGCGATGGATCTACTCATGTCGGGGCGGGTCTTCCTCTCCGACGAGGCAGCCCAACTCGGTGTCGTAAATCAGACGGTTCCCGCTGACGAACTGATGGACACGGTGATGGCCTATGCCCGAGACATGGCCGACAATGTGGCATCGACCTCGATGGCAGTGATCAAACATCAGGTCTGGTCACACTACGAACAGACGATGGCTGACTCGCTCCAGGACACGAACGGGCTGATGGCACGTTCGTTGCGCCGAGCTGACTTCAAGGAAGGTGTTGCCAGCTTCGTTGACAAACGGGCACCAAAGTTCGCATCAATGACTTCTGCAGAAGCCGCCGACCTGTAAAACGATTTACTCGGTGGCCGCAGCGTAACCACCGCGGATCGCGGCCACGTCGACGCCACCTTGTGGTGCGACCATGTCGCTCGCGCCAAGACCCCAGCGTTGCTGGACCGCAGCCAGGTCGTGTCCGTCGAGGATCGAAGCCGCCTGGGCCGCAGCACCGGTGGCGACGGTTTCATCGCTATGGGGAACAGCGATCGGACGGGCCCACAGATCTGCGCATCGCTGACGGTACGCCGCCGAACGAGAGCCCCCTCCGATCAGGTGCAAGGTTCCTGAGATGTCAACGCCGCACTCAGCCAGCGCATCAACACCGTTGAACAATCCGCACAACACACCGTCGTGAGCGGCAAGGGCAAGCTGCTCACGGGTGGTGTCGGTGCGTAAACCTGACAACGATCCGGCGGCATCGGGTCGGTTAGGCGTGCGTTCGCCGTCGAACCATGGCACAACGGTTACATCGCTGGGTTCCGCTGCCAGCGCTAGGTCGGCTAACCCGGGCGCATCGGTACCCAACCACCGAGCGACGGTGTCCGTGACTTTGGTTGCATTGAGCGTGCACACCAACGGCAGAAACCCACCTGCAGCATCGGCGAACCCTGCTACTGCCCCGGTCGCGTCGCGTGTTGGGGTAGCCGAGCGGGCATAGGCCACGCCGCTGGTGCCCAACGACATAACAAGATCGCCGACGTTCAGGCCCAGTCCAAGTGCAGCACCCATATTGTCGCCTGACCCCGGTCCGATGACCACGTTGTCTGGCAGGCCCAGCGAACTCGCTGCCTGGGGCGTGATAAGCCCTACCGATTCGTGTGGCCCCAGGACTGTCGGCAGCCGTTCCAACCAACTGGCGCCGTCGATACCAATAAGATCGAGAAGTTCGGGTCGATACGAATCGGTCGATGCATCGAACCAGCCGGTTCCCGAAGCATCGCCTCGATCGGTGACAAAACGGCCGCTGAGGCACCAAGTCAGATAGTCATGCGGGAGCAGAACCCGAGCAACTCGGGCAAGGTTTGCTGGCTCGTGGTGTGCCACCCACGCCAGCTTCGAGATCGTGAATGCAGCGACCGGCAGCGACCCAATCGCTACCGCCCACGCATCAGGGTTTGTTGCATTGACCAAAGCCGTGGCCTCGGTCGCCGATGTGGTGTCGTTCCACAACTTGGCAGGGCGAACCGCCAAACCATCCTCGTCGAGTAACACCAATCCGTGTTGCTGGCCAGCAACACTCACCGCAACCACGCCGTTCCGAACCTGGGGTGGGATCTGGGCACAGGCTGCAGCCGCTGCTGCCCACCACGCAGTTGGGTCTTGTTCGCTGACTGGCGGCGTTGTCGGTGGGTGTGATGCCGATGCAGACGCTACGACCGCGCCGGTGCCGAGCAGCCGAGCCTCGACCTTGGTCGATTGGGTGGACGAATCGATACCTAGAACAACGTCGGTCATGCACCTGTGACAGTAGTTGCCAACAGGTCCTAGGCAGCGAGATCGTCGCAGTTTGGACAGAGGTTGTCGCACCAGTTCTCAAGCGTGCCGCACTGCAGACACGACTCGATCCATGTGTCGTCATCGTCATCGAGCGTGCTGGTGTCAACAAGTGTGAGGGAAGTAAGTGTCATGGTTCGAACTCTGACACGGGGGTACGACACTGCCGATCCGTGTTGACCTCCTCAAGCAGCGGACCCGGCGCCCGCAACGGATAACGAGAATCCGTTCTTTGCGTCCGTCTCGCTTGCTCGTTGGTCGCATTGTTGGCGAGTGGAGCATTGTTGCTCATGGGTACCCGACGTCAGAACCATGTGCACCGCTGATTCTGCTCGCGGTCTCGAACCGGCCGGTACTGAGACCAACGACCGCCGCCGACCGTTTCCGGACACCCCCACGTGCGCCATAGGCTCGCGGCCGATGCCCACAACCTCGTCACCGACCCGATCCGTGGTTATTGCCACGTTCGCAACGGTCATGCTTGCTGCGGCCGTTGCCCAGGGGTTTGGCCGGTTCACGTTCGGTGTCGTCTTGCCCGACGTACGTGAAGACATTCTCGGCGGCTCGAATAGCCTCGGCGGCTTCGTTGCTACCGCCAACACGTTTGCCTATCTCGTCGGCGCCCTCATGGTCGGATCGCTGTCGGCGAAGGTTTCGGCGGTCAATTCGGTGCGCATCGGGCTTCTCTTTTCGGTCGGCGGTTTGGCAGCAGCCGCAGCCGCACCCAACACCGCGATACTCACACTTGCCATGATTTCCATGGGATTCGGTGGCGCAGCCATCTGGATTCCAAGCCCCGGAATCACGAGCGCTGTCGTGGCTCCCCATCTCCGTGGACTTGCTGTTGGGTTGACCGGCTCAGGGGTTGGTTTGGGCATCATCTTTAGCGGCCAGCTCAACGGTCGACTCGTGGCTAACGGCGGCGGTTGGCGCGACGTTTACACCGTGCACACCGTTATCGGTCTGGTCGCGATTGCACTGGTATTTCTCGTGTTACGCCAGCGCCGCAGTGAGGCACAACCAGCCGGAGGTTTTGGGGGCTTCGCGGTGTTGCGGACCCTCGACGGATGGAAACCCATCATCGGGTGTTATTTCATCTACGGATTCGGTTACCTGTTGATCCTGGCGTTTCTGACCTCGCGACTTCAGGACGACAGCGGCTTCAGCGAGTCAGCAGCGAGTACCATCTTTGCCGTGACTGGCGGCTGCACCATCTTTGGCGGCGTGGCGTTGGGCCGTATCTCCGACATCATCGGCCGCAGGTGGACGCTGGTCGGCTCGTTCCCATTGTGGGCAGCAGCGGTCGGCTTGATCCTGACCGGCGAGTTGGCCCTGGTGATCGTGGGCGCGGTCATTGTCGGTTTCCTGTTCGGTGGCATCCCATCGGTGATCGCTGCCTATCTGGTGGACCGCACCGACGCCGCTACCTATGGGCCGTCGTATGCCGCAGCGACCTTTGCATTCGGTGTGGCCCAGGTATCGTCGCCTCAGATTGGCGGTTTCATCGCCGACTGGCGAGGGTCGTTCACACTCGTGTTCGTGATGTCCGCAGTCGTGATGAGCAGCGGTGCACTCTTCGCGTGGGCATTACCCAGCGGCAGCTGAGCGGCTGACAGTCGCTCGGTTGCGGAGCGTTCGTTCTACCCCTCGACGGTCATGGGCGCATCGGCATCGCCAACCCACTCTTGAAGACTCGCCGTGTAGACCGCGACATCGTGGAAACCAAGCATGGTCTGCACAAACGCCGCAGACGACGCCGCAATCCCTCCACCGCAATAGTTCACGATCCGAGCGGACTGATCGTCGGGGAATCGCGGGCGCAGTTCAGCAGCAGGCAGGTAACAACCAGTCTCGTCATCAAGCAACGCGGTAGCCGAAGCGTTGCTCGCGCCGGGGATATGCCCTGGCCGACCGTACGCGTTTACTTCGCCACTGAAACTGGCAGGTGACAGTGCGTCGATGAGACACGTTGATCCATCATCGATCGCAGCAAGTACATCGGCTTTGTCGGCGATGATCTGAGGACGCTCGTGCACCGTCAACGTGCCTTCGGCCGGAGCGTCGAACGCCGTGGTAACCGGCCGGCTTTCCGCTTTCCAGGCCTGAAGGCCTCCATCGAGCAGTGCGGCATTATCGAAGCCGATCCAGCGCAACATCCACC
>DNHM01000087.1 GCA_003485885.1 Acidimicrobiaceae bacterium | reverse complement strand
TCTGCTCGGTGCGCAGAACGCCGAAGAGTTGGCCGCCATCTACACCGGCTTCCTTGCCGTCGCCCATTCCACGCTTCCGACGATTGCTGCCGTGAATGGCGCAGCGGTTGGTGCTGGCATGAACCTGGCGCTGGCGTGCGACATGATCCTGGCTGGGGAGTCTGCCAAGTTCGATTCACGTTTCCACCAAATCGCGATCCACTCTGGTGGTGGCCACACGTGGAGGCTGCGAAACAAGACCGACGAGCAGACAGCCAAGGCCATGGTCATCTTTGGCGAACGTCTGTCGGGCCAGCAAGCGGCCGATGCTGGGCTGGCGTGGAAGTGTGTATCTGACGACGAACTACTCGGTACCGCTATCGAGTACGCAACAACCGCAGCTGCAGCCCCAAAGGCCCTTGTTGCAAAGACGAAAGAGACCTTCTCGAAGCTCGACACCATTGGTGTCTCGCAGGAGTCTGTCGATCTCGAGACCACACCGCAGTTCTGGGCCATGCAACAGCCAGAGTTCAAGGAATTCGTGGCCAACCTCAAGGCGACAATCGCGGCGAAGAAGGGCTAGGGGAGTACGGGTTTCCTCTCGTCCCTCGGGTAGTCCGGCTTTCCGCTCGTTCCTCGCTCAAACCCTGTTTTGGGGTTTCTCGGTCAACGGTCCCGGTGAGCCGGTAGTTCGAGTTCCTGCGTCGGCGATCCTGGAGCGCGTCGCTACCCCGCATACCTCCTACGAGGCCGTCAAGGTTTCAACGGACACCGAGGGTCTGACCCTGCGTGTCCGTTAGGGGTGTCGGTACAGGAGTGCGCCCCAGTGGGCGCCGGCGCCGAATGCGGTGAAACATACGAGCGCTCCCGACGGGATGCGGCCGTCCTGGCGTAGTTCGTGAAATAACAGTGGCAGGGTTGCGGCGGTTGTATTTCCGTACCGGGCGATGTTGCTGGGGATGATGTCGGTGCCAACATTCATCTCCTTGCGAACCGCGTCGAGAATTCGTTCGTTTGCCTGATGCGCGACTACTACATCGACGTCGGCGAGCGTCAGTCCGGCAGCATCGACAACATGACGCACAGCCTCGGGCATTCGCCGCACAGCTTGTCGAAACAACTCCAGGCCGTTAAAGGTCGGATGGTGCATGCCAGCGGCGATTTGGGCAATGTCGAGCCATGGTTGTTGTTTGAAGCCTGCTGCTCGGACCCGAATGAGGTCCGAGAGCGTGCCGTCGGTGTTCAACACACTGCTCAACACACCGGGTGCATCGGGGTCGGCTTGCAGCACCACTGCGCCCGCGCCGTCGCCGAACAACACGCTCCACGCTCGGCTTTCGGTAGCAGTGGCATACGCTTCGGCGTCTGGCGGTCCGGTTCGCTGACCTCGCAGGATCTCCCACGATGACCCGTACGGCATGTAGCCGGTGTGGCTCTCGGCCCCGACAACTAACACGGTTCGGGCCCGTCCGGACACGATCGCAGCGTCGGCCATGTCGAGTCCATAGAGGAACCCGCTGCACTGTTGTCGGATGTCGAAGGCGCCCACCTGGCCTAGGCCCAATCCGTGCTGGACCGTGGGTGCAATACCCGGTACGAACTCATCTGGTGTCATGGTCGCGGTGACGAGCAGATCGACATCGGATGGCAAAACATTGGCATCTGCCAACGCCATGGTGCACGCTTCGATGGCCAACTCCGAGGAACCAACTCCAGGCGCACAGCAGAATCGCTGGCGCACGCCGGTTCGTTTGGTGATCCATTCGTCGGTTGTGTCCATGATCGCTGCGAGATCATGATTAGTCACACAATGGTCTGGGATAGCCATTCCGGTTCCGACAATTACTGACTGCATTGGATCAAAAGGTAGTTCGGACGGCTGCAGTAGCTGTTGTTCAACGGACATGCACTAGCTTTTTGGCATGCGATTTGACGACATAGATGCCATCAACGCCTCGATCAGCGAAGAGTTCAGCGATTGGGGCCAAACATTTGAAATGACCCAGGAAAAGGTCAACCTCTTCGCTGAGTTGACTGGGGACCACCAGTGGATTCATATCGATGTTGAGCGGGCGAATGCCGGCCCGTTCGGCGGCCCGATTGCGCATGGTTTCTTCACGCTCAGCTTGATGGCCTCGATCGTCAAGCTCCCGGTTGACCTCGAAGGTGTATCTAACGGTGTGAACTACGGCGCTAACAAGCTGCGGTTCCTGTCGCCGGTGCCAGTTCCGTCGACGCTGCACGCACGTTCGCGTTTACTCAAGGCCGAAGCCAAGGGCCCGGGCACGCTCCTAACCAGCGAAGCCACCATTCATGTCGTAGGCAACGAGAAGCCAGCGGTGCTCTACGAAATGCTCACCCTGTTGATGTAGCTCGTTCCGGGTGTGTGGTGGGGCCCGAACGTGACAAGCGTGCCAGCAATACGGTTGCTGTTAGTGCAATCGTTGCTGCACCGATCACGATAAGGGTCACCCACCGCGCTTCGCCGGTGCGTTCCAAGATCACCCCGCCGATGATTGGCCCGGGTGATCCAACCAGCAGTAACACGGCTCCGTAGACACCCATAGTTGCGCCCAGCTGGTCTCGTTCGAACAGTTCTTCGCCCTTCATGCCCTGCAGCGGACTGAACGCGCCGATGCCGAAGCCAGCCACGATTGCGAATGCCACCGCTATTGGCATGTTGCCTGCAGCGGACAACAAAACGCCACCAATCGTCATAGCAGCGAACGCCAGGATCAACGCCCGATCACGCCCCAGCCAGTTCACGAGCGGCGAGAGCGGAATCCGGCCTCCGAGTTGGCAGAAACCGCGGAGCCCGGCCATTGACGCCGCTGTGGCGCTGCCAAGTCCAGCTGCGGTCATGACGGGAACCTGGAACACGAGCATGGTCGACATGGCCAGGCCACCGAACCCGACAGCAATGGTGAACAAACGGGGCGCAGGTGCTGACACCGTGGACGCTAAGACCTGCCGCACCGACGGTCGTGCGGTAGGTGCAACAGCTTCGGTTGCTGGCAGGACCGCTGCCGCGGTCAGGAACGCAAGACCCGTCACGCAGGCAAGCACCCGCACCGCGACACGCCAGCCGAGTTCGGATTGCAGCCAGTCAGAACCCGGCAGGAAGATTGCTGATGCCAATGCCCCCCAGATGGTCAGCACCGCGATGGCCAGCGTCGGCTGGTCCGGATTGAGCCTGACCGCGGTTGTCATGGTCACGTGATAGAAGCCCAGGGACCCGAATGCGGCAAGCCCGATGGCGGCACCCACGAAGAACAACGCGACATGGGTCGCTGTGGACGCGGTCACGAGCCCGGTCGTACCGACCACACCGCCAAGCAGGAAGACGGGACGATGGCCGACGCGGTCGAGCATCCGTCCCCCAAACAACGCGGACATGCCGATCAGGACCGTGCCAGCGGAGAACGACGAGGCAAGAGTTGATTCGCTCCAACCCGTGTCGCTACGGATTGGCTCAAGGAGCACCCCGAACGAGTAGTACCACGAGCCGTAGGCGCAGATCGTGAGGACACCCAGCACACCGATCGACACATGATCGATCTTCGTCTCGGACACAGCTCAACGTTAGTGGCTGGGCCCAAGACGAAAGTCCAGATCCCTCTCGGTTCTCGCCGAAACCGGGTGATCTCGTAGGGTCGGTTCATGGACTTCAACATCCCGGCCGACATTCAAGATCTACTCGACCAGCTCGATCAGTTCATCGAGGACGAGATCAAGCCGCTTGAGCGCGAGAACGACAACATCAGATTCTTCGACCATCGACGTGAAGACAGTCGCACTGACTGGGATCGCAACGGCTGGCCGAACGAAGAGTGGGAGCAGCTGCTCAAGGAGATGAAACGCCGAGCCGACGCCGCTGGTTTCCTGCGCTGGCACCTGCCCGAGCGTTTTGGTGGAAAGGACGGCTCGAACCTGGGCATGGCCATTATTCGCGAACATCTCGCGGCCAAGGGGCTCGGACTGCACAACGATCTACAGAACGAGTCATCGATCGTCGGCAACTTCCCGACGGTGTTGATGATGGAGAAATACGGCTCGCAAGAGCAGCAGGACTACTGGATTCCGAAGATGCTCGAGGGCAACGCTCGAATCGGTTTCGGCCTAACCGAGCCAATGTTCGGCACCGATGCCACTCGTATGGAGACCAACGCCTACAAAGACGGCGATGAATGGGTCATCAACGGTGCCAAACGATGGAACACCGGTATGCATGCCGCAACCCACGACTACATCTTCTGCCGCACCTCGGGCAGTCCAGGCGAGGCCGCTGGCATCACCAACTTCATCGTCCCGGTTGACTCTCCCGGATTCAAGGTCGAGTTCATGTGGTGGACCTACAACATGCCGACCGACCATGCCGAAGTCACGTTGACCGATGTGCGGGTCAAGGAGTCAGACATGCTCGGGCCAGAAGGCCAGGGACTCGCCACAGCGCAACTGTTTGTGCACGAGAACCGCATCCGTCAAGCCGCATCGAGTTTGGGTGCGGCCCAGTACTGCATCAACGAGGCCGTGAAGTACGCCCGTGAACGCATGATCCACGAGCGTGCCTTGTCGGTAAATCAGGGCATCCAGTTCCCGCTTGTTGAACTGCACACCCAGGCCGCGATGTTGCGCGAGCTCATCCGAAAGACGGCGTGGCAGCTCGATCAGGTCGAACACGGCACCGAGATCTCCGACAAGGTCGCAATGTGCAACTACCAAGCCAATCGTTTGGTAGGCGAGGCTGCTGACAAGGCAATCCAGGTGCATGGTGGGATCGGCTATAGCCGTCACATGCCGTTCGAACACATCTTCCGTCACCATCGTCGTTATCGCATCACCGAGGGCTCTGAAGAGATGCAGATGCGTCGTGTTGGCCAGTACCTGTTCGGCTACGGCGGCAGCGCAGAGATGTTCGAGACGCCGTCGTTCGCCAGCCGGTTCAACAAGGTCCAACGAGGCGCCCCCGCCAGCTGGCTCGACTAACCCACCCCGACACCCAGACCTCTGGCCCAAAGACCCGTAACGCGAAGAGCTGTAACGCAAATTAGGAGCGTGGTGTACGTATTTCGTGCATCACGCACCTAATTTGCATAGATGAGACGACAGAATGTTGCATCCGGAAGCCCCTTCGAGGATGTGCACGGTTATTGCCGTGCTGTTCGGGCAGGAAATCAGGTTCACGTGGCTGGTACGTGCGCAGCGATGGATGCGCTCGATGGCACCGATACGTACGAACAGGCAGTTTCCGCGCTCGGGATCATTACTACTGCGATGTCCGAAGTCGGCGCCGGA
>DNHM01000135.1 GCA_003485885.1 Acidimicrobiaceae bacterium | reverse complement strand
GACCAGCCGGTCGAGATGTTCATCGATCCCGATGGCGAAGGCGATGGCAAACCATCCATGCCGGTGTGGATGCGACCTGTCGGACCGCTGCCAGCTGACCAACTCATTCATAAAGCGGTGCTTGGTTTTGCTACCGATCGTGGACTTATGACTGTCGCGTTGCGACCTCACCGCGAACACGGCAATTTCAAGGGTGCAACCCTTGACCATTCGATCTGGTTTCACCGACCACTGCAGTTCGATGATTGGCACAGTTACGACATGCACAGCCCGACTATCGCCGGCGGCCGAGGACTGAGTCAGGGTGCAATCCATCATCACGACGGCACCCTTGTTGCGACAACCGTGCAACAGGGAACCTTTCGGCCGATCTAGAGTCGACACGCAATGAAACGTCGTGCATTCCTGATGTCAACCCTGTTGTTCATCGTCTTGGCCGTGGCGGCATGCGGCGGCGACCCTGAACCGTCGCCTGTCCCCGTCGACGTAGATGGTTTCCCTATCGATTGGCCAATCGCGATTCCGCCCGGCACTGTGAACGGCTGCGACAACGGCACCGTGATGCAGGAAAACTCATTCTTCTCGGTCGTCATGTGTTTGCCCGACGATCCCGATCCGTTCACCGCGTCGGAGAACTATCTGGCCACGCTCGAAGGCAACGGCTTCGTCGAACGCGAACCGGGTGCCTTCATCACCACACAAGAAACGTTCCTCGACGGCAATGGCATCGAAATCTACTTCCAACTCGTCGGCGACGAAGCAACCGTGGTCCTGATCAAACCCGCCTGACGCGGGTCGGGTTAGGGGCGGGGTTGGCCGTCGAGGTTGGCGTCGTAGTCGATCTGCCAGATGTTCTTGCTGGACTGCACTGCCAGCACCAGAAGGGCGACCGCGTTCAATGCCACAATCACCGGCACACCCCAGCTGAAGACTTCGGTGCCAATGAAGAACACGAACGTG
The DNA here is from genome assembly GCA_003485885.1 of Acidimicrobiaceae bacterium. Lineage (GTDB taxonomy): Bacteria > Actinomycetota > Acidimicrobiia > Acidimicrobiales > UBA10347 > UBA10347. The sequence continues at coordinate 1,773 of DNHM01000135.1, read as the reverse complement.
TTCAACGCGATATAGCCAATACGGATCTCGGTCGGCCCGATGCCGTAATACGCGATCTGGAACTGGTTCGTGGCCGCGAACGACAGAAACGAGACCGCCATGGTCGACGAGCTGATCAACAGCAGGACCAGGAACAGGAACTCAAGCCATTCGGCATCGACCAGGAACGAGTACGCGATAACGAGCGACCCCTGGAAGATGAAGTCGAGCAGATGATCCATATAGAAGCCCCACTTGACCAGTCCTTGTTTACGGAACTTACCGAGCGAACCATCGAACGAATCGGTGAGCCATTGGCCAAACACCATGACCGAAATGCCGTGGAGCCACACCAGGTCCTTGGTTGCCAACCAGCCAAACAGGATCGTGCCCGCTGACCAGAAGATGGTCACGTACGTCAGATGGTGACTCATGATCGGTTTCGGGACCTTGGGGATTCCCCAATTGATGAAACGCCGCTCGACGTTGCCAAGCAGAGACGTGCCCTTCTTTTTGTCGCCCGCGAACTGTGTCATCTGTTCCTACTCACTTCGTTCGTCGGCGGCACCAGCACGCAGTACTGGCCAGGCTAGTGCTGCGTCCCGCGCAGTCTGTGCCGCGTCGAAAGCAGGCAAGCTTCTACCGATGACGAGTGTGGCCGTGTGTCGCTTGCTCGCCAGCGAAGTCAGCTGATCCGGAACTCAGTCCAGATAACGCCGCCAACGCGACAGCAGTCATCATGACTTGCGGCCGGGGCGTTTGTTTGTGTCGGTCGTTGACGAGTTAGCCCGGATCACCGCTGACAGCCGCGGCCGTGACGGCGAGAGCTCATCGTTTCGGCCGAGCGCAACACCCAGATTCGGCACCAACACCGGGTCCACATTGAAAGGATGGCTAATGGTCGGTGCAGGAAGCTTGGCTGCCAGAGCAGGTGCAGCAACAGTTTCCACAGGACGAGGAGATGGCGCCTCGATCGACGCAACTGCCGACAACGAAACGATCGCTGCTGCTAGGTCGTGCGGAGCGTGAGCATCAGGTGTCTCGGTCACCGCTGGTTCCGTTGCAGCAGTGGGCTCGGCGTCGACAGGTTCGTCCGTCACGACGACAACAGGGACCTCCGTAGTAATGGGTTCTGAGGTCGAGACACCTTCTACAAGGTCAGCTTCAGGGGTGCCAACTACCGGTGGTGCAACGTCCGGTACGGAAATATCCGAATGAAGTAGGGGGGCTTCAACAGGTTCGACAACAACCGGCATGCCGTTGAGGTCCGCAGCAATCAGCGCGGTTGCGATATCTACCACCCGGGGTTCCACAATGACCGGTGCTGCAATCTCTGGCGTCGCCATGAGTGGAGCAACGACCTGTGGAACATCGACGGCGTCAAGCTGAGGTGCGATTACTTGTGGCACAACCATGCCGTCGATCTCAGGAGGTGTGGCGTGTGGAGCACCAACCGGAGGGGCAGCTTGGTACGGCATCGACGCCGCCACGGGTGCGGGCGCCGCAGTTGGAACATCTGGAAGCGCAAGGTCAGGACCAAGACGGATCGGTAGCTCGAGAAGTTCTTCGGGCTTAATCCGAGCATTGAGACGGAACCAAGACTTGTTGCCTGGTTCGAGGTCAAGGAACGGGCTGAGCGCCGGGCCAAGCAGCTGGTAGGCGTCGAACTCCAACCCAAGTGAGTCCAGTACGACCTGATGTGCACTCGACGCAAACTCAACAACGTCAGTGCGGCCGCGCAGCGCCCGACAATGGGTTGCGATTAGCGATTCCACGGTGTTCTCGTCGGCCAAG
>DNHM01000364.1:7822-11513 GCA_003485885.1 Acidimicrobiaceae bacterium | reverse complement strand
ACCGGTGCTCTGAGCACCGAGATCGTCAACCATGTCGCGCCGGCGGTCGTCGCTGGGATCGATGCATCCTCTGGGTTCATCGACGAGGCCCGGCGCCGACTGCCGCCCGGTGTCGATCTCCGCGTCGGCGATGCACAGTCGCTGCCTTTCGTTTCGGACTCGTTCGACGTTGTTGTGAGCGGCATTGCACTCAATTTTGTCCCAGACGCGGAACTTGCCGTTCGGGAGATGCGACGGGTCGCACGAACCGGTGGCGCTGTCGGTGTCTACCTGTGGGACGCCCAACTCCCCCACGCCGCAGACGGTTCAATACGTTTGCAGTCGAGGGCGTGGGCCGTGGCCGGAACTCTTTGACAGATCCAGAGGTCGTGCCGTTACCTGCCAGGAATAGCGTGAACGAGGCTGACCGAATGGGTGGTCACGCTCGCATGGCGCAGTTTGGCCAGTTCGGTGTACTCGGGCGAGTCCCACCACTGCATCAGCACTTCTTCCGATGGGAACTCGATGACGACAGTGCGGCCCTCGGCCCGTTGGCCTTCGAGCACCGTGACGTTGTCGTCGAACGTCACAAACCGTGCCCCGAACGGCTTAAGAACCGGGAAGAAGCCTTTCTCGTACTGGCGATAGACATCGGGATCATTCACGGTGAAGTGAGCGATGAAGTGGACGGGACCGGCTGATTCTTCAGACATGTGAGGGTTCCTTGGAAGCTTGTTTTGTGGGTAGTGAGAACTGGTTAGTGGCGGGCGAGGCTGTCGAACGTCGCGTCGATGTGCGCGTGGAGGTTTGCTGCCCCACTCCGGGCGAGGACAAGAAGGCCTTGGAATGAAAGTAACAGTGACCTCGCAGCTGACTCAGGGTCAAGATCAGCAGCGAGTTGACCTGCGTCGATGCATGCCTGAACTTGCAGGAGTAATGCTGTTTCGATCGCTTCGAAGCCTCGGTTGATGGCGTGCCGCGTGTTCTCGGTTGATGACTCCGAGCGACTCGCTGTTGTTGTGAGCAGGCAACCTCGAAGCGTTTCCTCGCCGGGATGGGGGCGCAACACCGACGTGAAGAACGAACGGAGACCTTCGAGTGGATCCGAGGTGTCGGCGAAGAAGTACCCCACTCGCCCACCGATCTGCTGGTCGACGTAACGGTCAAGACAACGTGCTAACAACTCGTCTTTGCTGTCGAACCGTCGGTAGATCGACGGCGCTCGGACCTCGAGTGACCGTTCGAGATCACGGATCGAGACTCGATCAGCGCCGTGTCTCCAGAAGAGGTCGATAGCACCATCGAGGATCGCCTCGTCTGAGATTTTGACCGGTCGTGCCATTGCTTCAAGTTTCGGCAGGTGGTGGTTTGACAAAAGATAACACTTGCTATCAAACTCGGTCAATGAGCATCGAAGTGTTGACCAAGCAATACAGGACCGTTAACGGCAAACAAATGGCGTACCACGATGTCGGTACCGGCGACCCAGTGGTCTTCTTGCATGGCAATCCAACATCGTCCTACCTGTGGCGCGACATTATCCCCCACGTTTCTGGCCAGGCTCGTTGTATCGCACCTGATCTGATCGGCCAGGGCGACTCCGACAAGCTCGACGACACTGGCCCAGGGTCGTACACCTTCGTTGAACATCGTGAGTACCTCGATGGGCTGCTCGATCAGCTGGACCTGGGCGACAACATCACCTTCGTCATCCATGACTGGGGTTCAGCCCTCGGTTTCGATTGGGCAAACCGCCATCGTGACCGCGTCGCTGGCATCGTGTACATGGAAGCGATCGTCCGCCCCGTCACCTGGGACGAATGGCCAGACGGCGCAACCGACATCTTTCAGGCCATGCGATCAGAGGCTGGCGAGGAGATGGTCATCACCAAGAACCTCTTCGTCGAGGCAATCTTGCCAGCATCGATCATTCGCAAACTCAGCGACGAAGAGATGAACGAATACCGCCGCGCGTTCGTGGAGCCAGAACACCGCCGCCCGACACTCACCTGGCCCCGCCAAGTCCCGCTCCAAGGTGAACCCGCCGATGTCGTCGAGATCGTGCAGTCCTACGCCGACTGGCTGTCGACAAGCGAGCTACCTAAGTTGTTCATCAATGCCGAACCAGGCACCATCTTGACCGGGGCTCAGCGCGACTTCTGCCGGACCTGGCCGAATCAAACCGAGACCACGGTGGCCGGCATCCACTTCATCCAAGAAGACAGCGCCGACGAAATCGGCGAAGCAATCGCTGGTTGGCTTCCTGCAGCGCAAGCGTCTTCCTAGGCCTCACCAGGAATCAACAACGACAACGATTTCTAGACAGAAACAGGCTTCGGCCATACCCGAGGGAATAGATCACACTCGAGCGGTGCGCCCGATTCGAGATCAGGTTCGCGGATCAACGGCTGGAAGCTGCCTTCGGGCCGATACGTCACATCGTCGCCACAGAAGCGTGTCGCCAGCGCCCGCCGAGGCTGATCGGTCGAGTTGCCGGGGGCGTTATGTAGTGTTAAGCCGTGGTGGACGATGCAGTCCCCGGGTTCGATCTCGTAGGTCACGAACTCGTGATCATCTCGTTCCGCCTCGATGTCAGGCAGCGGTTCCAACAAGTCGCCGTAGCGGTTGTCGCCGGTGAAACTCTTGGGCTGAAACCGTTTGCCCCATCGATGCGAACCAACCAGGTACTCGACTGCGCCAGCTGCAACGGGAGCAGGGTCGAAGGGGGTCCAGACGGTGCAGACTTGATCGCCGTCGACCGGCCAATATGGCTGGTCGTGATGCCATGGTGTTGGAGCTTGCGACGCTGGTTGTTTGACGAGCAGCGTGTCGAAGAAGAGCGTCACCCGCTCCTTGGCGCCCAGGACCTGCTGTGCAATCTCAGCCGCCGGGCTGTCGAAGACGAAGGCTCGAAAGTCGTCCTGCCACGTCCACACAAAGCTGTCACCGTGGAACTTTCCCTCGAGCCCTTGGCCCAATTGCAGCGACATTGGGCCAGGATGGGCCACCGCGTCGTCAACCGCCGTTTGCATACGAGTGATCCACGCTGCATCGAACATGTCGCGCAGACACACAACACCATCGTTCCAGAACGTCTGCTTCTCTGCCTCAGTGATCGGTCGTGCGGCCATGGTGCGACGCTAGTCCAGCGGCCGCTCATCGACGAGTGCAGTCCATCAGTCGGAGAACGACGTGACCGGGGTGGTCGGTACCGTCCGCGATGCTTCGCAGCTGCATGGGGTCATTGCTCACCTTGCATCGATGCACGTCGAGATCATCTCGATCGTTTCGCTACCGAGGTTTCCGGACTGCGTCACCGAAGCGAGACAATCGCTCTGAAGGAGCCCGACCGCGGCGCTGAACTCAGGGCTTATGGCGCAGCGGCGCCGATGGTTTCGCCCTCGAGCGTGATGCGATGCATAAGACGTCGTTGACCTTGGTAGTCGTTTAACGCCCGATGTTGCACCGCCCGGTTATCCCAGATCGCCATGGAACCTTCTCGCCAGGTGAACCGGCACGTAAACACCGGGTCCGAGGCGTGCGCCCACAGGAAATGCAACAGTGGCTCTGACTCAGCGTCTGTCCATCCGGTGAAGTTGGTCGTGAAGTCGCGGTTGACATACAGCGCAGGCCGACCCGAAAGGGGATGTTTGATCACCACGGGATGGGTTGCATCTTGCAGAGCTGCCTGAGCATTACCAAGGCGAGCACC
>DNHM01000364.1:2237-7709 GCA_003485885.1 Acidimicrobiaceae bacterium | reverse complement strand
GAAGAGAACAACGTGTCCCCACCTGTCTCCGGGACCACTCGTGCCAGCAAGATCGACCCCATTGCTGGAATTTGATCATAGGAATGGTCGGTATGCCAGTGAGTACCGATATTGAGTTGCTCGTGTGGTTCCTTGCGGACCTCGGCAATTTGTGGGTGCGTCTCGACCGCTACAAAGAACCGGTTTACGTTGATGGTCGACCACCGCTCCGCCCACTCGATGTGTTGATCTTCGGTCAGGTGCTGATCTCGAAAGAAGATCACGCCGTAGTCCACAAACGCCTGGCGAATCTCGGCGAACTGCTCGTCACTAACGCCCGCGGCTATATCCACGTTGCCAATCTCCGCGCCGACAGCCGGGCTCGCTGGCGTGACAGTAATTGACGTCGGGCCAGACTCGGCCTGCACAGTTGTCATGGACACGCTGGTAGTAGACATGTTCTTCCTTCAGTCGAAGAGACCGGAACTCGCTGGGGACGACCACCGGTCACGGTGCTCGTGTTCGATAGTAGGTTTGATGGCGGACATGACCAAGCGGCAGTTGCAGGGGACTCTGTGCGGTCGAGAAAGATCAGGAGAAAAGACCAGTGATGAGGTCGCTTCGGTCGAAGTTGCCGACATGGGCGATGTACTCGTCCTGCAGTTTGTACAGAACGACAAATATCCAGATCCCAACTCGGTGGCGGTGGTAGATGTCGACGACCCGCTCGGGTTTGAAATGGCGGATTGTGGCGTAGATCAGAAAGAGCGGCTCAAGGAAGTTGGGGAAGAAGAAGAAGATGATCTCCTCGCCGGTGATGAAGAACAGCAACTGACCAACGGTGCGGAAGACGAACAGCGCAACGATGGTGCGTTTGATCGTCCACTCGCGGGCTACGAACACCATGCCCACGTAGGTGCACCAGTCGGCCGCCTTGTCGATCAATTGGTAGGGCCCGTCCTCGAGACCCAGTGGAATGAGCAGGTCACCGTCGACCGTGTCGAGCACGAAGTTCGCCCAGCCAGCAGCGAACGGGAAACGAACAATCAACACCGGGATCGCGAACTTCGCAACCACGATCACGCCGATGATGATCACTTTCATACGCCACCGCTCATGAGCGAGACCGAGATCCAACGGACACGGCGGTGGATCGAACTCTCATCCGAACCTTTGGCTACATCGTGACTGTTTCATACTAGGCACAGTCTCCAAGCAGCCCGGGGTGTCGCAGCAACCAGGCCGTCGAGCGAGGTGCCGCCCGAGTCGAGTGAGAGCACTCTCGCTCCGACCGCGGGTAGCCGAGTTGGACATCGCCCTAACCGGATGGGCCAGCCCGGTCGAAGTTGAGATCATGACGGATCAAGATCATCTGGCCGGTCAACCAGTCAGCCAACCCGCTCAGCCCCGAGCTAGTCCGCCGACCAGCTGCATTGTTGCATCCGCAGTCGCCGCCGATCGGGGTATGACGGCGACGAAATCGGTGACACCGATCTCGGCGTAGGCACGTAGTCCGGACTCAATCGCTTGCTGATCACCAATGACAGCGACATCAGCTGGCATCGCTGCGCCCCCACGGTCAAGAGTCGCTCGGTAGGATGGTATTTGGCCGTACATCTTGAATGTCTCGTTGATCGTGTCACGTCCGGCGTCGGCGTCGTCGCTTAGAAGTACCGGCACCATGGCAACGAAACGAGGCGACTGCCTGCCAGCCTTGGCGGCAGCTTCGCTCATCGTCGGGATGGCCGCGTCGCGTAAGAAGTCGACACCACCCATCCAGGTAATCGTGCCGTCGGCAAGCCGTCCGCATAACCGCAACATCGCTGGTCCGAGGGCGGCAACAAGAACGGGGGGCTTGCGGGCTCCATCGACCCCCACCTGAGCCTTCACCTGGTACTCATCGCCGTCGTATTTCACGACCTCGCCGTCAAGCAGACCATTGAGGATGTTCAAATAGTCACGAGTATGGGGAATCGGGCGCGAATAGTCGAGGCCCAGGCTGTCCTCGATGAAGAACTTGTGGCTGAGTCCAATACCCAACGCGAGTCTGTTGTTGGTGGCGTCTTGCACCGTGAGCGCCTGCTGCGCCATCGCGGTGGGATGACGGGGATAGGTCGGCACGACCGCGGTCCCCAGTTCGATACTCGAGGTGTGGCTGCCCGCAAGCGCCAGCGCCATCAACGCGTCGACCGTTCCGACCTGGGGAAGCCACACCGAGGCGAACCCGGCTTCCTCGGCGGCAACCGCACGTTCGACCAGCCCTAGGGTGCCCACCGGGTCACCCGGCATCGACAACATCGTTCCAATTCTCATGGGGCGGCTCTCTCTGTCCTTCGGCAGTCCTGGTCAGGATGTCCGACCCGGTCGATCGAATCCTGACGGTTGAGTATTCCGTGTGTCAAACCGTGCTTGGTTTGGTTGACCGGGGTTCGTTTCCCAGTGCGCTGTCGGTGATACTCACTACATGGTCAGCTTTGGTTCTACCGACGGCAATGTGCTTTATCTCGGTGTATGTGCGGTGCCCGGGGCCGAACGAATCGTCGATCGGGTCAAGGCCGAGCAGGCAGCGGGTTGGGACGTCTGCTTGTTGGCCACGAAACGTGCGTTGCACTGGTTCGATCCCGACGAGGCAAGCGCCGTCACCGGCCATGAACTGCAGACCCGCATGCGTATCTACGGTGAACCTTTGTTCGAGCCGCTCGGCGACAAGATGGTGATTGCGCCCGCCGGGTTCAACACCATCAACAAGATCGCCCTCGGTCTGGCTGACGACATGGTCAGCGGGCTGGCGTGCGAGGCCATAGCCCGGGGTGTGTCGCTCACGATCGAACCCCAGATGAGCGATGGGTTCGCCAATCATCCGATCTTTGCCGAGTCGATTTCCCGACTCAGCAATGCGGGTGTCCTGTTCATCTGGCACGACGAGGCAATTCGCCCCGACCTGTGAGCCTTCAGAGATGTGGCTCCGGCTCGACTAATGTCACAGAGATGGAAGACACCGCATGAGTTGGTTGGTCGAGGGAGCAGCGACACGAGACGATCTTTTGGCGCTGCATCCAGCGCTGGCCGCCGACCACCACCGTCTCATGGACGAGGTGTGGCAGGCATCTGTCGACCCTCGAATTCTCGAGTTGTGCCGGTTGCGTATGGCGACCATCCTGGGCAACCAGGTGGCGTGGAGCGAACCTCGATCAGTAGCAGCAGTGGCCGCCGGGGTCGACGAGTCATTGGTGGCATCACTTGCATCGTGGTCTACGGATCCTGGCTTCGATGCGGCAACCAGGGTCTGTCTCGGTTTGGCCGAGCAGTACGTGATCGATGTCCACGGCATCACTGATACCCAAGTCGCAGAGGTCGAAGGCCACCTCGGCCCCAACGGTGTTATCACCCTGACCACCGCCTTGGCCGCGTGGGAGATCACCCACCGTTTCGACAACGCATTTCTCGACACCACCTCGACAGGAGCCTCCTGATGTCCACCACTCCCCGACTGGCATCGGCCATCGAAGGCAAAGCCGCCTCCAGCCGAAGCATCATGGCCCATAGCCCTCAGGTGCGAGCCGCGTTCGACCAGATGTATGCCACTCTCTGGTCCCGAGGCGCCGTCGATGTCGACGTGAAGGAACTGGTGCGACTTCGCAATGCACGAGTGACCGACTGCGGCCTTTGACGACAGGTCCGATTTGACCAGGCCCGTGAGGCCGGTCTCACCGAAGACCTTGTTGACGACATTACCGATGACCACCAACACGGTGATCTACCCAAACGTTACAAGGCGGCATTGGCCTGGGCCGACAACCTGCTGGCCGGCGGCTCTGAACCCGACAGCGAACTCAAAGCACGGCTGCGGATGCACTTCACCGATGCCGAAATCATGGAACTCACCTATGCAATGTGCAGCTTCATTGGCTATTCAAAGCAGCTGATCATGCTCGGCCTTGAGCCCGAAACCATGCCGGTTATCGGCGTACCAATCCCTAGCTGAACACGACTTCGTCATGACTGCCGCTCCGACGAGTTCGTATGACTACATCATTGTTGGCGGGGGTTCCGCTGGCTGTGTTCTGGCGGCCCACCTGAGTACCAACCCGAACACCCAGGTACTGCTGCTCGAAGCCGGTCCAGATTGGCGATCTGTCGACGCCACCGCTGAGCTCCGTTCACTGAACCCGGGCCGGATCATCGGTCAAGAGAAGTTCGATCAGTTCCAGTGGCCCACCTTGAACGCAGCTCGAGTTGCCGGTCAAGATCAGCGCCTTTTTTGGCGGGGCCGCGGGCTGGGTGGCAGCTCAAATATCAACGGCATGATTGCCATACGCCCTGTGCCCGACGATTGGGACCGCTGGGATCAACCAACGTGGACACACGACGCGGTACTTCCTGCCTTGAACCGGATCGAATCCGATGTCGACTTCGGTGCCAAGCCCTACCACGGTGCCGACGGACCCCTTCCCGTCTTTCGGATACCGCAGGACGATTGGGGCCCAACCGATCGTGCGCTGTGGGATGCTGCAGTCCATAGCGGGTATCCGTCATGCACCGATCACAATGCACCAACCGGCACCGGCGTGTCCCCGTATGCAATAAACGGCGACCCGGTGAGCCACGAACGGATAACGGCCAACGATGCCTGGCTCGAACCGGCACGCGACCGCCCGAATCTCACCATCATTGGCGAAGCACTTGTCGACCAGGTCTTGCTCGACGGCACCCAAGCCGTGGGCGTCCGGGTCCAGATCAACGATGCATGGACGAACATCCACGGCGACGAAGTGATTCTTGCTGCCGGCGCCGTGCATTCCCCGGCAATTCTCTTGCGGACGGGTATAGGTCCCGAGTCTGGGCTGCCAGTCGGTGTTGGCTTGCAGGACCATGCCAACGCGATTCTGTTCGTCGACTATCACGACGGCCACGAACCCAAGACGGTCGATGATCGCCACACCAATTGTTGCCTGCGGTACTCCTCCGGACTCGCTGGGGCCGGCGAAAACGACATGATGATCTTGGCGATGAATCATTCGCCCCGGATCACAACCGGTGGCCTGCTCCTCGCATGGGTGAACCAGTCATTCTCACGCGGCGCGTTGCGGCTGGCATCTAAGGATCCGACCGTTCATCCGATCATCGATGAGAACATGTTGTCTGACCGCAGGGACCTTGAGCGACTCCGCGACGCTACCCGTCGCATGTGGGGCCTCAGCCGACAACCAGGCTTCCGGGCGATCGTCAAACACGTCTCCATCGACACCCGTGGTACGCCACTCGCCGCTCTCGACTCGAATGCAGCACTCGATGACTGGCTGAGAGCCACGTCGTCGGATGCCCAACACATCTGTGCAACCGCTGCGATGGGCCGGGTGGTGGACGCCGATTGTCAGGTGTTTGGCCACAACTCGCTGCGAGTGATCGACGCGTCGGTATTCCCCGAAGTTCCCCGGGCAAACACCCATCTCATGACCCTTGCGCTAGCCGACGAGATGGCCCACAGGTTGT
>DNHM01000364.1:0-2156 GCA_003485885.1 Acidimicrobiaceae bacterium | reverse complement strand
GCGTCGGCCCCGCACAAGGACGCCGGGGCGGGCGCCTGACGGTTCGCCGTCCTGCCAGGTGACTTCGCCCGACACGACCGTGTATCGATAACCTTCGGCCTTCTGCAGCAGCCGTGGTGCGTCTGCCGGGAGATCGTGCACCATCTCAGGTGGTGATAGCCTCAGCCGCTCGTAGTCGATGACGTTCACGTCACCCCGCTTGCCGACCTCGAGCGTGCCACGATCGCCAAGGCCGTAAATCTGGGCCGTGTCGTGGGTCTGTAGTTTTACCGCTTCTTCAAGGCCGAGCTTCGGGCCGTTGGTCCGGTCTCGAGTCCAGTGTGTCAGCAGATAGGTCGGCGTCGACGCATCGCAGATCAAACGGCAGTGAGCACCACCGTCGCTAAGACTCAGGAATGCGCCGTGATGCCGCAACCGTTCATAGATCGGATTAAGCGTATGTTCAGCGAAGTCGGTGAGCGGGAAGAACATCAGACCCTTGCCGTCGTTCTCGAGCATCACGTCGTAGGCAAACTCGTAGGGATCACGACCAGCAGCCTCGGCCCTGGCCTGCACACAATCGTCGACTGATGGTTCGTAGTTCGGTTCGGCCCCAAGTGGGTACATCTTGTGGAAGCCGTGGGCTACGTCGTGATTGAAGCGACCGGTGTAGCCGGTTTCTTCGGCAAGGATCGCTGCCTTGACTTCGGCCTTGCGGAGCTCAGCCACTCGTTCAGCGAGCGGAAGATCAGCCAACGTCAGATACGTCGGGTGCATCTTGAATGGGTGAAGCGAGGTCTCGAATCCGAACAGCAGGCCCGCGGGGCGACCCGCTACCTGGGCTATGACCTGGCCATCGCCTGCCATGGGAGCCGACGAAAGATCGAGCAACTCGCGCCACTGGTCTGGGTCGCGATCGGATTGAGAAAGTGCATAGGTGACCGTCAGACCGTGTTCCGCAGCCAGTTGCCGCATCCAATCGATGTCGGTGCTGAAGTCACCTTCGAGCCCACCCAGGCCAATGTCGCTCGCAACCTCTACGACCCCTCCGCCGCCGGCAGCGACGGCCTTGCCTAGCGCCACCATCTCTTCGGCACCAGCGAATGTGCCAGGCACCGGTTCGCCATCAAGGGCTCGATGAAGTCGTGTCCGTGACGAACTGAACCCAAGCGCACCAGCTCTGACACCCTCTTCGACGATCTCGGCCATGGTGGCGAGGTCCTGGGCCGTGGCTTCTTCGTTTCGAGCGCCTCGGTCGCCCATCACGTAGGCCCGCACCGAGCCATGAGGAACGTGGGTGGCAATGTCCATAACTCGAGGCATTCGTTCGAGCGCGTCGAGATACTCAGGGAACGTCTCCCACTGCCAGTCGATGCCATCGGCCAGCGCCGCTCCGGGGATGTCTTCGACACCCTCCATGAGCTGGATCAGCCACTCGTGCTTGTCGGGTCGAGCCGGGGCGAAACCAACACCACAATTACCGAACACGGTCGTGGTCACGCCGTGCCATGACGACGGTGACAGTTCGGGATCCCAGGTGGCCTGGCCGTCGTAATGGGTGTGGACGTCTACCCAACCCGGGGTTACGAGCAATCCGGTTGCGTCGATCTCTCGGGTGCCAGGGCCGACGTCGGTGCCAATGGCAACAACGATGCCGACACCGTTGTCGTCCTTGTCGATCGCCACATCGGCGATTCGCGCCCGCGCCCCTGTGCCATCGACAACATTGCCGTTACGGATAACCAGATCGTGCATGACTGTCCCCCATGGAGCGCGTTACGTTCTGCTGATGTGTGGTGCGTCGCGCTCGTTGCTCACGACGTTAGCAATCACCGCTAATCGGCTGCCAAACAGCACAGCGGCTGGTTGGCACTCACAGGTTGTGCCTCACCTCTGCGACGACATCACCGAAGAGGTGAAAAGTCCGTAGGTGTCATGATCCGGTTCTCGATCAGCGAGACGATTGGACCGTCGGCTTCGGACGCTGCCTTGGCCTCTATCCAGTCAGGATCAGCCACGAAACTTGCCCATGCCAGATCGCGTTGCGCGAGATTCTCGAAACCCACGATGTACCACAGCTGGTCATTGCGACCACCGATCGAGTTCAGCCAGTAACCAACATTGCTGATCCCATGTTTCTCGAACAGTTCGGTGGTGTGGTCGCGAAAACGAGCGAG
>DNHM01000062.1 GCA_003485885.1 Acidimicrobiaceae bacterium | reverse complement strand
CCCCGATTCCTACGTGTGTCACCCCAGAACGCCCGCTCAAGTATCTACCCATCCGAGCCGCCGACGCTCTCGACGAAGTGCTGTGGCAAATCAATTTAGTCGAAGATGGCCGACGAGTCGAGGGCTCACAGGATTCCTGAGAAGGGCGCCAAGCTCAGCGCCCCACGCCCGCACCCCCAATTCGGCGCCGTTAGCTACTGGTTCAGGAGGGCAGCCAGTCGTTCCGCAGCTTCGACCGTTAATCCGCCAGAGACAACAAGCCGCTCGCTGATGGGGAGTCGGGCAAGTTGTGGTGCCGTCACGACAAAACCGTCGACTTCGATGGCGATCACCAATGGGTTCTCTGTTGCCGCGAAATGTCCGCCGATTAGGCTGCGCAATTCAGGTGCCATCTGGAGTTCGACCGCAGGCTGACGATTCAGCGAGACGGCACGGGCACTCTGCACCACGTCAATGTGAGCAAACCTTTCACCGATGGGTTCGAAACAACGCACCGCCCCGAACAGCACCCGTTCGGGAACAGCCGACCCAGAGCATGGCTCCGCATCAACCCCGCCGACTTGCCAGATGGACACTGATTGTTCACCTGTGATCAGGGGCATGTCGACCCATGGCTCTGGTGGCGGCCCGAGATTACTGAGCTCGGGTAATCGCGCCGTCGCCGGGGGAACCACAGGGAACGAGTCGACGGGGGCAAAAGCGATCTGGTAGAGCTCGCCATCTGCCTCGAAACGGAGGGATTCGAGGTCGTCGAAGATCCGGTCGACCTGAGACTCTGGATCAGACGACTGCCACCGGTCCACAAATACACGTCCGGGCACACCGTCGCACAGATCACCGTCTCGCCATGTCCCGCCACCTGGAAGCGTCAGCTCGCCATCACTAAGGGTGAAACCCATGGCATCGGCAAAGAGACCGAGAGTCGCTGACTCGAACCCCGACGCTTCGAAGAACGGGTGGACATGCATGATGCCATCACCATGACTATGGATCCCGAGGGGATCTTCGGCTGAGTCGAACGGCGGCAATACGTCGTCGCAAACACGCACGACATACGCGGCATGCCAGTGGGACCTACCGGGGATCGGCCCGACCGCTGGCAGCACCAAGCCCGTTCCCTCGGCGAGGATCTCAGAGGCATCGTCCAGATCGGCCGCGGACATGTCGATATCAGCGGTTGCCACCCGGCAACTGGTGGCAACAAGCAGCCACACGACCAGGATCCAGAGGTGACGCATGCGTCGCTGCAACGTGAACGAAGGCACTGTCAGTCGGCGAAATGACCGGTTGGTCGATCGCTCTGCTCAAGGAGTTGATTCATACGCACGGCGAAGTGCACGGTATCAGCCGACCGAGTGCCGTTCGGCTCAGAGATGTTGACGTGTACAAAACGACGAGAGCCTCAGGCGAACCGCAGGACTTTTCTCGAAGTTAGAGCAGACGGCGAACCGCATCTCCGGCTTGCCAATCACCACTTGCCTCGCGCAACGACGTAATGGTCGCCGCTAACGCATCTAGGTCGCGATCACTAAGACCTTCAACACCGAAACCCGTTTCCTCGAGCGCCGCAGCGCACTGTGGGGCGAGTTTTTCCCCTCGTGCCGTCAGTGCAACCAATGTCGTGCGTCGGTCCGTTGGATGATCCACTCGCTCTACCAGGGCGTCACTGACGAGTCGGTTGACCAAGCTCGTGACACTGGTTGGGTGCACCTGCAGTCGTGCCCCGATCTTGCCCATCGGCAGCGAGTTTTCACGAGCGAAGTACAGCAGGGCCAATACTTCGAACCGGCTGAAGGTGAGATCGAATGGAGCAAGTGCCGCATTGATACGCGCCAGCACGATCTGGTGAGCGCGCGTGATGGAAGTTGCTGCCACCATCGCCCGGCCATCGCCCCACCCGTGCTGTTTCCAGTTGGTTTGCGCTTCCTCGATGGGATCGAAATCAAGCCCCACAACGAATCCTCATCGGCATGACAGTACCGCGTCACCGGGTACTAGGATGTCAAATAGTTGGACTTCCTACTATCTGGAGCACCCATGAGCGATCCGGCACCTGATCAAGCCCGAGCCGCCTGGCAAGAGGCATACGACGCGACCAAGCTGCGCGACGTCCCATTCGAGACGATGTCAGGGGTTCCTGTTGAACCTCTGTACGGCGATGGCCCCTACCCCGGGCAGTACCCTTATACCCGCGGCTTACATGCCGCTGGTTACCGGTCCCGGCTGTGGACCATGCGCATGTTCGCTGGTTTCGGCACTGCCGAGGACACCAACGCCCGGTTCAAGGAACTGCTGCGCGCTGGCGGCGGCGGCCTGTCCACCGCATTCGACATGCCCACGCTTATGGGTCGAGACAGCGACCATGACTGGGCGCTGGGCGAGGTTGGCCACTGTGGCGTCGCCGTCGACACATTGGCCGACATGGAGGACCTGTTCGCCGACATCGACCTCAGTTCAGTATCCACGTCGATGACCATCAATGGCCCCGCGGCCATGATCATGGCCATGTACATCGCTGTGGGCGAGAAGACCGGTGTCGAGCGTTCACAGCTCGCCGGCACGATCCAGAACGACATCCTCAAGGAATACCAGGCGCAAAAGGAATACATCTTCCCGCCTCGGCCCTCGATGCGGATCGTCACCGACATGATGAAGTTCACGTCGACCGAGATGCCTAAGTGGCATCCGATCTCGATCTCGGGTTACCACATCCGTGAAGCCGGCTCGAACGCTGCACAGGAACTGGCGTTCACGCTGGCCAACGGCTTCGCGTATGTCGAAGCCGCTGTGGCCGCCGGACTCGACATCGACGACTTCGCTCCTCGTCTGTCGTTCTTCTTCAACTCTCATAGTGACTTCTTCGAAGAGATCGGCAAGTTCCGCGCCGCTCGTCGAATCTGGGCAAGGTGGATGAAAGAGCGCTACGGCGCAAAAGATCCCAGAAGCATGATGATGAAGTTTCATACCCAAACCGCTGGTGTGTCGCTCACCGCACAACAGGCTGAAATCAACATTGGCCGGGTAGCCATCCAGGCGCTGGCCGGAGCGCTCGGTGGCACGCAGTCCTTACACACCGATGCCTACGACGAAGCCATGGCGCTTCCGACCGAGGACGCCGCTCGCATCGCGCTCCGCACCCAGCAGATCGTGGCTCACGAAACCGGCGTGACCAATGTGGTCGACCCTCTGGGCGGTGCTCCATTCGTCGAATGGATGACCGACGAGATGGAACGACGAGCCGAAGACATCTTCGCTCACCTGCTTGACATCGGAAACGACTCCATCCTCGAAGGCGCCTACGCCGGCATCGACGACGGTTACTTCGTGGGCGAGATCGCCGATGCGGCCTACCGCTTCGAACGCGAAGTGAACGAGGGCAAACGCATCATTGTGGGCGTCAACGAGTTCACCGAAGGTGACTCGGGCGAACGCAACCTGCTCCGTATCGGCGCCGAAGTCGAGGAGTACCAGCTCAAGCGACTCAACGACGTGAAACAACGCCGCGACAACGACGCCGTAACCCGCGTACTCACGCAGCTCAAGACCGAGGCCGCAGATCCCGAAATCAACTTGATGCCAACCATGATCGAGGCTGTCAAAACATTCGCCACCGAAGGCGAGATCGTGGCTTCGCTCGAAGAAGTCTTCGGCACCTATGTAGAGAAGGTCTTCCTGTGAGCGACGCATCAACCAGTGACCCGCAGATCCGTGTTGTCCTCGCCAAACTTGGCTTCGATGGCCATGACCGCGGCATCAAGATCGTGGCCCGCATCCTGCGCGACGCTGGGATGGAAGTCATCTTTCTTGGGCTCCGCCAGAGCTACAAGAACGTCGTGAACGCTGTCGAGCAGGAGGACGCGGACGCTGTCGGTCTCTCCATGCACAACGCCAGCCATATGACGCTTGCCCCCAAGATGGTCGATGCGCTGGCCGAAGCTGGCCTCGAAGTCCCGGTGATCGTTGGCGGCATCGTGCCCGACGAAGACATCGACCCGCTGATGAAAACGGGTGTAGCTGCGATCTTGGGCCCAGGCGCCTCGGCCGAAGAGGTTGCCCAAACCGTCCGCGACGCGGTGGCTGCAGTTCGCGGCTCGTCGCCCCAGGCGTAGCCGCGTCGTGAGCCTGCGCGGACTTCCCCCAGCAGACATCTTTGACAAAGCGCTTGGTGGCGAACGCCGCGCGCTTGGCCGTCTTATCACATTCGTCGAACGTGACGCGGCCGAGGCTGAAACCGTCGCCGAACTCGCTCATGAGCGAGCAGGAAACGCCCATGTGATCGGCATTACCGGCGCTCCCGGCTCAGGCAAGTCCACGCTGACCGGCCAGCTCGTGAAACTGCTCGGCGAGGCTGGCAAACGAGCCGCTGTGCTTGCGGTTGACCCGTCATCCCCACTCACTGGCGGCGCGATTCTGGGCGACCGCGTTCGTATGGAAGATGTCGCGTCGCCTGACACATTTATTCGGTCAATGGCGACTCGAGGCCATCAAGGCGGATTGTCGCTTGCGGTTCCCGGTGTCGTCCGTTTGCTCGATGCCACGGGTTATGACCCCATCGTGATCGAGACGGTCGGTGTCGGTCAGGTCGAGGTCGACATCGCTGGTACCGCCGACACCACCGTGGTCGTCGCAACGCCGGGCATGGGCGATTCAGTGCAGGCGAACAAGGCTGGGCTGCTTGAACTTGCCGATCTGTTTGTGGTGAACAAGGCCGATCGCCCCGGTGCCAAAGATGTGCGCCGTGACCTAGATCTGATGCTCGATCTGAGCCATGTGTCGGGCCAGGACCAGCGCACTGGTATGCGTCCTGAGATCATCATGACCACGGCTCTTTCTGGCGAAGGTGCACCCGAGATGTGGGACGCCATCGAGCGTCATCGGACTGCGATTACCGCCAATGGACAGCTCGAAGCCAGGCGCGTCAATCGAGACATCGACGAAGTCCGCAACCGGCTTATGGCCGACCTTGAGTCCCGTGTCGATCTCATGCTCGCTGGCCAGAGTCTTGCGGGTGTAGCCGAAGTCCTCGACGCGGTGGCGGCTCGCTCGCTCTCCCCCACGGCTGCTGCTACCCAACTCGCCGCACGTATCAAGGATCTCTAACCAGCCGTTGGAGTACTTCGGACTTGGCTAACCTAACCAGCTGTTTGTGGCCCAGGCCGACCAGTCGTCGAGCCAGACGGCAACAAACCCAGGGCCAGAACTGCGGTTTCGGCCGCTGCCATGTCGACTTCGTCGATCGTGGTACAACCCTGAACCAGTTCGGCGAGAAGCTCCGCCTGCTGATCGCCACGAGCGAACGCGTCGGCATACGGGATGGCTGAGAACATAACCATGTTGTAGCGGGGTCGGAAGTGATCGGGAAGGCGCTCGGCCAGCATCAGTGAGAGCTGGCGCTTGAGCAGATAGTCGGGGTCGTTCACCTTGTCTCGCATCTCGACATAGTTCTCAAGCGCCATGTCAGCGATGGCGTTGGCGTCGTCACCACGGTCCGC